>NZ_JAVRBM010000095.1:0-33071 GCF_034531255.1 Nostoc sp. ChiQUE01b
ATACATTGTCGCAGTTTTTGATCCCATTTTTTCAGATTTTGTGAGAAATCCGCGCAAGGATTTCGGGCAACGCAGAATTAATTTTCACTCTTATGTCTAATAACAAACAAAAAATTCTGAGCGTCGGAAGTCACCGCTCAGAACTTCAAAGACAAACCTGGCGTGGTGTAAACATGCACTGTTTATTTTCTTAACAGTTTAAAAACGATAGTTGCGATCGCGCACCCACATACTAAGTGGCACTGCTTTACCTTGTGGATCTACTTTCGCTTTTACCACAATAGGTGGTACTTGTCCTCTGCGGGCGCGTTGGGCTTGTAAGTCGTTTTGAATCTGCTGCCGTTGGTTTTCTGGGATGTAATATGTTTCCAAGCCGTAGTTAACAGAGCCATCCTGATAAACACCTTTTAAGGCTGCTTGGTTAGCTCTGAGAGTTGTGGGGCGATCGCTACTTACTCGTAACGGTCTCCAAGCTCTCGGAACACCGCGACCAGTAGAGAATTGCTCTTGCAAAGTCACGTAAATATTGGTTCCTTCAGGCAATCTTCTGCCGCTTCCCCGACCTCTGCTGACTAATGTTTGCCAGCCAGGTAGTCTACTCAAATTTGAGGTACGGGATATGTTGTAATCTAAGGCTAAGGTGTTACCTGCGATCGCATTGTTAGGGTCTACAGGTACGGTTTGCAAAATCACCGTCTTACCTGTTACGTCTGTATAAACTGCTTGGGCTGGTACTGCCATAATTAGCCCTGTTTGCAGCACCAGGGGAGCTAGTAACCGCCAAAAAGGTAAGGGCTTATTCGATTTTTGTTCAGTAGCAATCAAGTAATCCCGAAAAGTCACCTTATTGGAAAATTCGGCTTCGGGAGACAAGGGTTTATTCTTAGATTCAGAAGAAGTATTAGTCATGAGCGTAGTCCTAAAAAGCAGAGGTCTTGAGGAGTTCAAAAGTAACGAGATTAGGACTGACGCAGAGAAACTTTAAAAGTTAGGAGTTAGGAGTTAGGAGTTAGGAGTTAGGAATCATTCAATTTTAGATTTAGTGAACTTTTCCTGAATTCTGACTCCTGAATTCTGACTCCTGAATTCTGAATTCTGAATTTGCCCTACTTCTTACTTGTAGAGCTAGAGCCACCGGGTAGGCGGCGTTCAAACCAGAGTCCAGCGCTAATTAAAGCAGAACCGCACAGGACATAGACTAGCGATTTAAAAAGTAAGTCGGTGTCGTACTCCTGCACGCGACTGATAATTTGCAGTGTTACTAACAGCATACCGCCCCAAAAGGAACTTCTCTTGCTTAATTTCAATCCTTCTTGAATTAGTCCCCAGGCTAATGTTGCAAGAAGTACATTGAAAATAAAAATGCCAAGTTCATCAATCCGGCTAATAGTTTGATGCCAAAAAGGTACTATTGCAATAAAGACAAGAAATGTACTAATGACAGCAGTTGTGAAAATCACTTCGCGGCGCGGAGGATTATTTCTTTGGCGCAGTAGAAACAACCATTGTAATACCGCCAAACCGCTGAGAATCCCCAAATCGATAATCGGCAGAGACTCGAATAAGTTTGTCAAATTCGTTGGCTGATTAAAACTATTATCTGGAGATTCCCAGACCCAACGAAAAGACAAAACGTAAAAGACGATGCCAAAGCATACCAACGCTAAATTACGGGCTAAAGATTGAAACAATCTGTAATTTATCGTTGGAAACAGTAAATCATCATAACTCCAGAATAATGCAGGTGGCAGTGCAAAAGCAAAAGATGCCACCCAAGGAGCTATATCAGCATAATTCAGCAGTGGCAGTGGATTAAGGTTAGCTTGTAAGGAACTAGCAAAAACAAAGGCTGCTAGACCATAAATCCAACGGGATCGACAGAAGTAGGCTAAGGGTACAAATACCAGCCATGCCAACAAAGGCAGATGCTGCACTACTAGCCGCGACCAAGTTAACTCTCCTGTTGCGTACCATAAGTCTTCTAGTCCAGTCCAGTAGCCGATTTCCACAAGGACAATTGACAGAATTCCTAAAGAATTTAAAGACAAACTGAAGGCCATGACTACAACACCGAATCCCCAAGCGAGAAACAGTTGGGAAGTTGAACCGATGATATTGAACATCTGGGCCATCAGCAGTAAATTTGCACCGAAGATGAAGGCGCTTAAAATTAACAATCCTTCTCCCAATAGGCGTTTGCTTCGTTCTGGCTTCTTTCCTTCAAGTGGCCTCCAGGTGTAAAATCCAGTGATGGCGATCGCAAAAAACAAACTCATCATCAGAATAATTTTGACTTCTCGCGATCCTCCCTGCCAGTTTCCTGATACAAAGGTAATTATGCCTAAGCATAAAAGTATGCTACCGATAGCGATCGCAATTGCTTTATTGCGATCGCGTGCAGCAGCTTCCAGGTTTTTAAATTGATAACGTTCTGCTATCTGTTCATACTGCGAAGAACTAATTAATCCTTCATCCCTCCATAGTTGTGCTTGTTTGCGTAATTTTTCCTGAAAACTATCTAAGAACATGACCTTCTCCGGTGCAGTGGGGTAGCTTGGCCATTGCGATCCCAATGGCGGTCATTATATTTTGAGTATGAAGCCAAAAGCCTTAATTACATTGTTCTTGTGTAACAGTTTGATTTTGATTCAGATAAGCTGTTACGCATTTAATTTGTATATTTAATCGTGAGAGTTGTCATTGGTCATTGGTCATTAGTCATTTGTATTTCAAAGTCCAGATGACCAATTGATTTAAGACGGTCTGAATGCAAAAATGTATAATTCTTTTCGCGCATCAGCTTACAACGTACTAATTCGTAATTTATAATTCATAATCTACATGGAAAAACCTTCTAATTTATTACTTAAAGTCTCGCGGCGTTTGTTTACTAATCTAGATGAGCAAGAAAAATTTATTGAGGCTTTAATGAATCCTCAGCCTTTTTCACCTACTATTCTTTGGTGTCAAGAAAAACCAGATATTTCGCCTTTAGCAGTGGAAACACCAACTTCTTGGCAACCACAATTTATAGATCGCTTATCTCTAGGAGAAAAACCTGGTCAGCATCCTTTGCATGAAAAAGGATATTTCTATTGTTTAGATTTTTCTTCGGTGTTTGCAGCTACTACTTTATTAGCTATTCCTGAGTCAATGCGTTTAGTTTTTGATATGTGTGCCGCACCAGGAGGTAAAAGTATCTTCGCTTGGAGAGCTTTAAAACCTGAATTGCTTATCAGTAATGAAGTAATTGGTAAACGTCTGGGAATGCTAATTTACAATTTGAAGCGTTGCCAGGTTAGCCCTAGCGCAGTGGTTAATCGAGATTCCAGTATTTTTGCCGAAATGTTTACCGGCTCTAGCAATCTAGTCATAGTAGATGCTCCGTGTACTGGACAATCTTTACTTGCAAAAGGTGAAAAAGCACCTGGATGTTTTCACCCAACTGCTATTAATAAGAGTGCAAATCGGCAAAAGCGTATTATAGCTAACTCTGCTAAAATTGTTTCACCACAAGGCTATCTTGCTTATATGACTTGTACATATTCGCCCGAAGAAAATGAGCAAGTTTGTGAATGGTTTTTAGAACGGTTTCCCCAGTTTAAAGCGATAGAAATTAGTAATTTAGCCAAATATCAATCTCATTTAAGCACGATGCCTTGTTATCGGATATTTCCTCAAGATAGGTTAGGTGCTGGTGCATTTACAGTCCTATTGAAAAATAATAATGCGGATAAAGATGAGCCTAAAGAAGTAGATTTAAATACAATCTCTTCGCTGTATATCTACCAAAATTTTAAAAATTAAAATTATATGATGTGCGTATAAGTTTTTTGGGAAAATAGGTGTAAGCAGCCAACCAGTCATTAAATTGACTAAAAAGTGAAACACACTACAATACCGAGAGTATTCTATTTGACACCTATTCTTGAGATGGTCATTGATAGACTCAATTAACGCCTGTTTGCGTAAAATACTTTTATCAATCAGTTTTACCAAACGGTTTTTCATTTTCAAGGTGATAAGTATGTTGTGACGGTATTGAGCCGAAAATTACACGTATCTCGGCTCAATACCAAACTCACATTTTGATAGGTTTAAAACTCAACATCAAGCTAAGGACAAAGTTGAGCTACTTTTTTAGACTCAGAAGAACTAACTTTTGAGGCTCGATATCACAATAAGGTTGTGCTGTCGCAGCTATCTTATCAAAGATTTTGTTATCTATCTAAAGAGAGATATTTTATTTTTAATTCAAAGTATTCCGAAAGTAGGGACAGATACTTTAGTAAATATAAGTCTCCACTTTTTATACTGGTATCAAAACTCGCCACCAGACCAATATTTTTCTACAGTCCGAAAAACTGCATTCTCAAGATGTATACATCATAAGTCCTTACTTTATTACATCACCATGTGCAAGAACTCAGATGGTCAGAGAATACTTTCAGCTAGAGATTTAATAGAAAGTATCTCTAGGAATGAATGCATTGAACCTATTGATGATGTCATAGTTGAAGGTGATATTCAATTAAACTCAGTAAATTATGATCATAAGTTAGTTATCCACAATACAAGTTTTAGAGGACGTTTTGATGTAAGTGAAGCTCATTTTAGCAGAACACTTGATCTGAGTAAATGTGTTTTCGAGCGTAACGTTAACTTCTGTGATGTACAAATTGAGCGTAATTTAATACTTACCGAAGCAAAGATTAAAGCTGATAATGAAGAGGATAAGAATTTACCAAATTTTGAGCGGATTCATGTTCAAGGCTGGATAAATGCTAAAGCATTAAAAGCTGACGTAAAATTGAACTTTAATCACAGTCATATTGGGAAGTTAACACTCTCCTCTTTGCCGAAAAAACGAACGATATGCAAAGAAGATGTTTCTTTCATTGGAGCTAAAGTACTATACGATTTTGATTGTAGCGGGATAAAGATTGTCAAAGAATTAGTTCTTCAAGGTATAGACATTCAAGGTGAGTTTTTCTGTAATACCGATAGCAAGCATAGTTATTGCACTGAAATTGACGGTGGTATATTTATGCTTGGTGCCAAGATATTAGGTAGAGCAGACTTTAGCGGGGCTCAGATTGGGAGTGAACTAAACCTTGAACTTTGTGAAATTCAAGGAGGATTAGATTTTCAGCCTGAGTTTGATCAGAAAAATAATCCTTTGCACTATACCAAAATAAATGGAGATATTAATCTAGGTGGATGTAAAATCTCTCCATCTATTCATTTTAATGGAGCCACAATTCATGGAAATATAAGCCTTCAAATAGCTAAAATTAAAGGAAATATTTTTTTCTGCAATCCTGACGAAGAAAATGATGAAGTTATTCGTGATCCTGATGAAAAAAATAATATTGATGGTAAAATTGATTTCTCCGGGATACAGATTACAGGGTCAGTCTATTTAAGTGGCACAAAAATATGTGGAGATATAGATTTCAAAGGAGCTAATATAAAAGGAAATATATGTTGTCGCTCCCTAAGAAATCATCGAACTGAATTTCTAGGAAAAGTTAATTTAGTTGAAGTAGAAGTTCAAGGTTCACTTGATTTTAGCGGAGCAAAAATTTCAGGAGATATAGATTTAAAGCGAGCCACTATTAAAAGCAAAATAGACTGCGAAATGAGTGGTGATAAACGTACCGAAATTAGTGGTAATTTTAATTGTGCTGGGGCTAGAGTAACAGGTACTATAAGTTTAAATTCTGCTAACATTGCCAAAGATGCAGTTTTTAAAGGAATAGAAGTTTTAGGCAGCATAGATTGTAAGCCTTATGAAAATAATGATACAGAAATTATAAATAATGATACAGAAATTAATGGTAAATTAAATTTAATAAGAGCGCGTATTTCAAGCTCGGTAAATTTAGAAAAGACAACAATTATAGGCGGCTTAAAATTAAAAGGTGCAGAAATAGGCAACGATTTTTCCTGCAATTTAAGTAAGATTATCAATGCAAGCTCTCAACAACAAGAAGCAAACTTCCAAGAATGTATAATTCATTCTTTAATTATCCATATTGATAATAAGTTACCCGAAAAAAGTACACTCAACTTAGCTTATACAAAAGTTATAAAATTTAAAATTACAGGTTGTCTACCGCACAAAAAAATTCTGAATTTGGAAGGATTTGAGTTTAAACAGCTTGAGCTACCAGAACCTGAAGTACAAGAAACTAAGTGGACAAAAAAGCGTAAAAATCCATACATCAAATTTTTAGATGCAACTACTAAATTTAATGAAAGTACTTATATCTTCATGGAGAATTGGCTTCAGAATCAAGGCGCACAGATTGATGCAAACTACGTTTATGTAGCAATGCAGCGTCGAAATAGAAGAGAGAGAATTAGTACAGATTTACGTCCGTTTATTACGGATAAAAATCCAGAAAAGAATGATAAAATACAAGTTTGTGTACTATTCAAAACTATTAAAGTTCAACATATTTATGGGCTATTCCGATTGATTAAACGTCTATGGCTGATTTCTGGAAAGGAAATATATGATGGAATTTTAGACTTTACAATTCGCTACGGTACAGCAACTAATCGACTATTCTTTTTCTATTTTTTGCCCGTGTTAATGTTTTCGTGGCTATTATTTAATAATCCAAATTCAGTAGAGCTTGAATGGACAGCAACAGTTAGCGATTTACATAATCCAAAAGTGGTTGAACGGATTAACCAACAAAAACAACAGTTAAATGGAAATAAACTAAGTATTCATCCTAAACATAAAGACTGGACATCAATGGATGCCTTTTTGCTTGCTGTAAAGATAACTCTTCCAGTAATCCAATTTCCATCTACTGACAAATGGGTTCCTTCCTCTCAGCCCGTATCGATTATGTTTATTAGACAAAAATTGGATTTAATTAGTTATGATATTTATGCGAAATTTATCACTTTATTCAGTTGGGTTACAGTTCCATTATTTTTAGCAGGGATATCTGGTATTGTGAAGACACGACAATAGTTTGGATATTGTAAGCAATACCTTTAAAAATATTTTTCAACTAAAACTACTAGTGTAAAAAGCTGGTGGTTTTTCACTAATCTTTATTTACTCAAACACTTACAGTACAGTTTAAATTATTCCCATAGCCTATTTAATAATTATGAGGATGGCTAGCTGCTTAGGCTTCACTGTGCCTTGCAGACATAGCGTCGTGGATGAAACAGTCATGTACCTGACTTTTCCCGTTATCTTTTGAGAGGGTGCGATTGCTCCCCGCTTCTCTCCATCATTATTGCTGAAACCTATATTATATATTAGGGGTTTCCAGACCATCTTGCCTAAAATTATGTGTATCTCAGCTCAACACCGTGACATAGCAACTCTATACTCAAGAGCGCGATGGTGATGATGCTTTTTACTTGGCTAGACTCAGTTTAACTATGAATATGGACGAAGTTTAGTAATCCTTGCAGGAGTTACGAACAAAAATATCCCCGACTTTTTCAATAAGCTGGGGATTTCAAGCTGTCGAAATGAGAATGAATATGTGTTGAAGAATTAATTGAATTGCTGGTTTTCGGAAGTACTGAGGAATTTTTTCTGGCGAATAGTCCATCAATTTGGAGAACAGTTGGCACAAAAATCAGGACTGAATTTACAGTATTGACTACCTGTCAATTGGTAAGCTGTACAATAAGGAAAACTTGTAAGTTCAATTTTGGCTGCTTGTAATTTGGAACTATTCGCCAAGGCTTCAGGAAGTTTGGTTTTATCAGCCAAAAGGATAGCTAAAATTTTAGGTAACGCTATGCAAGCAGCAATATTGAGCAAGGTTAGCATGATGCCGTCGATAAAATTCATAGGTAATTATCTCCTGTGAAACATAGGCGTAGGCGTAGCCCGTCGTAGACATCGCTGTTCTTTGATGCAAACACAATCATTGCTTGCACTCTATGTAAATTAACTTTAACATAAATTTTTGTAAATATCAACGTGGAATTCCTGGAATTATCATACACAGAAGGGAATGTGGATAATAAGGACGGATATTGTAACCTAATAACAAAATAAGCTGGAAAACAATCAGTTAAAAATATTTAGGTAAGGTGTTATGTCAAAAACCCAAACTGCGTCTTCTTTTTTATCTAACATCAGCGAGCGAGAACGGCAGGCATTAAAGCGGTTGGTAGATTACACAAATGTAGAATCGCTGCCAGAAATTTGGCCTTTGGCAGCCGGGCGATTTGGTGATGTTGTCGCTCTTTGCAATCCTCACGCTCAACCAGAAGTAGTGATTACTTATACCCAGTTAGCAGAGCAAATGCAACTATTTGCTGCTGGGTTACAGGCGTTAGGAGTAAAGGTAGGCGATCGCATTTCCTTAATTGCTGATAATAGTCCTCGGTGGTTTATTGCCGATCAAGGCATAATGACTGCTGGAGGCGTTGATGCGGTGCGTAGTTCCCAAGCCGAAAAAGAAGAATTGCTATTTATTATCACGAATAGCGGCAGTACAGCGATCGTCGTTGAGGATTTAAAAACACTTAAAAAACTACAAGACCGCCTCAAAGATTTACCAATAGAAGTGGTAATCTTACTTTCCGATGAAGCACCACCAACAGACGAAACCCTAAAGGTACTTAACTTTTCACAGTTGCTCGAAATTGGAAAAAGTCATAATTTTGTGCCCGTCAAGCAAAATCGTGACGCTCTGGCAACCCTAATTTACACCTCTGGTACTACGGGCAAACCCAAGGGTGTAATGCTGTCTTATAGTAACTTGATGCACCAAGTAACAACATTTGGGACAGTATTGCAACCAAATGCTGGCGATATCGTTCTCAGTATTCTACCTTCGTGGCACAGCTACGAACGAACTGTTGAATATTACCTACTCTCTCAAGGTTGCACCCAAGTTTATACCAACTTGCGCTCCGTAAAAGGGGATTTGAGACAATTTAAACCCAATTACATGGTGGGTGTACCCCGCCTGTGGGAATCAATTTATGAAGGAGCGCAAAAGCAGTTCCGGGAACAACCAGCCAACAAGCAACGCCTAATTAACTCTTTATTCGGCTTTAGCGAGAAATATATCAAAGCGCGGCGAGTTGCTCAAGGGTTGAGCTTAAATAATCTTCATGCTTCAGGTAGCGAACGATTAGCAGCTAGGATACAAGCATCGGCTTTGTTACCCCTCCATGCCTTGGGAGAACGACTGGTTTACGCCAAAGTTCGGGAAGCCACAGGAGGACAAGTTAAGCAGATGATTAGCGGTGGTGGTGCGCTTCCCAGACACATAGATAATTTCTTTGAAATTATTGGTGTGCAGATTTTGCAAGGCTATGGCTTGACAGAAACTTCTCCTGTTACCCATGTGCGGCGTCCTTGGCGAAATTTGATTGGTGCATCAGGGGAACCACTTCCAGCTACAGAAGCTAAAATCGTCGATCCTGAGACAAAAGCACCTTTACCAATAGAGAAGCGAGGCTTAGTATTGTTGAGGGGCCCGCAGATTATGCAAGGCTATTACCAAAATCCCGAAGCGACAGCCAAAGCAATTGATGCTGAAGGTTGGTTTGATAGCGGCGATTTGGGTTGGCTGACACCACAAGACGACTTAGTGCTGACTGGCAGGGCGAAGGATACGATTGTATTGACTAACGGGGAAAACATCGAGCCACAGCCGATCGAAGATGCGTGTTTGCGATCGCCATACATCGATCAAATTATGCTCATAGGTCAAGATCGGCGCAGCCTGGGAGCCTTAATTGTTCCCAATGTCGAAGCCTTAGAAAAATGGGCAGTAAGTCAGAATCTAACACTGGATACGCTGGGCGATCGGGTGACTTCCTCAGATAGTCAAAAAATTGACTTCGAGAGTAGAATGATCCAGGATTTATTTCGCCAAGAATTGAATCGGGAAGTCCAAAATCGTCCAGGCTATCGACCGGATGACCGCATCGGAACGTTTAAACTCATCCTGGAACCATTTTCAATCGAAAATGGCTTGATGACACAAACACTAAAAGTTCGCCGACATGTCGTCACGGAACGCTATCGCGATATTATTGACGGCATGTTTGCCTGATCATTCCACCTGCTAACTGTAAAGAGTGAACGTGAAATATTTATGGATGTCTCCAAATCTAATTTACTCCTGAAACGCGTCGTTAACGTCAAAGTTATTGTGACTCCCCTCTGGAAAGAGGAAGTACAACAGCAGCTGCAAACCCAGATCAATCAACTCGATCAGCAACTGCAACAGCTAGACGTTGAAGGACAAAGAGCGATCGCGGCAATTCAAAAGCAGAGTCTGCAACCACCTGGACCCCAGACCCTCCAACAAATTGACAATATCCAACTCCAAGTCAATCAAAAGAAGAGTGAATTTTTAGAGCAGAAAAATCAGTTGCTGCAAAACCTCCAGCAAGTGCAGTTTCTCCAGCAAGATCAGGAAGTCAACCAATTCCAAATGGAAGGGTTTTTCCGGGTAGAAACTGGTGATAACCTGATTAGCAAAATGCAAGTCGAAATCGTTCTGCGCGATGGCGTTGTCGAAGAAATTCGCGGCGACATTTAAATTTGTCATTTGTCATTTGTCATTTGTCCTTTGTCATTTGTTTTCTGACTAATGACCAATGACCATTGTACAGACGCGATTAATCGCGTCTCTACTGACCAATCACTAATCACAGATGTGATTTAACTTAGTGTGAGAGCGGCTCCCAGACCAACATTCTGCCTGAGAGCCAGCCCACACAATTTGCCACACTGGAGGTGAGCTAATAAAAAGCGATCGCCCAAAGGTTGTCATCTCTGCTCGATATTTAACCATCCCAACTGAATTTTTACCTTGTTTAATTTGCGTAATCGTTACTAACGCCTGATTTGGTTGCGGATAAACTACATCTATCTTTCGCGTTCCTCCCACTGCTATCTCCTCAAAGGCATTCAGGGCGAGGGTAGTAGGATTACTGCCTTGGAGAGATGAGTTAAGTTTTTCTAAAGGTATAGTTTGATAATCGGAACGCTCCGAAAATACTGCAACTTCCTGAGACTGATGTATTGCTCCCATCTGCTGGGTTTGCCCATCACTAGTCTCAACAATCGGTGCAGATTGCTGATGTTGGATAATATAAACTCCAACACCAGCCGTGGCAGAGATACTTAATATCACAATCAAAAAGAATTTCAGCTTTGCCGACATAAAAGTAAACAGGAATTTCAAATAGGTTTATTACCAATTTTGAATTCTAGATTGAACTACATCCTATATCCTCTATCCGTGAGAAGCTCTTGTATCTTAAGTAGTGGTTATGAGGAATATTAAATAGCAATCCCATTTAATCTGTGAGAAACTCGTGGTGGTTTTTGCAAGTCAATGACTAAAATAAGATCGAGATATTGGCTAACCATAGAGGATAGCTCTGTATTATAGACCTCTAAGCTATATTTAGGTTCCTAGAGTTATTTATTAGTCATCAGTGAATAACCAATGCCCCTCAAGAGTGCTGAGTCATGTTAGCGGTAGCGGGGCGTTTAGCCCGTGCTGAGTTGGGAATCTTGCTTCTTTACTCAGGACTGGGAACTCGGAAAAAAGGAACTGTTTTGCCCAATGCCCAATGCCCCATGCCCAATCTCAACCTAAAATATAAACAGTCTAAAACTCTCCTATCAAGATACAATTCGATCTGACAAAAACTGTTAAAGTCCATAAACCATTGATTTCCAAACCACCCTATGAGCATTCACGAAGTATTTATGCCGGCGCTGAGTTCCACCATGACGGAAGGCAAAATCGTCTCCTGGGTGAAATCGCCTGGGGACAAAGTGGAAAAAGGCGAAACAGTGGTGGTTGTAGAGTCAGATAAGGCAGATATGGATGTAGAAACCTTTTATGAGGGATTTCTTGCCCATATCATAGTTGAAGCTGGTGAAACTGCCCCGGTAGGATCTGCGATCGCCTTCATCGCCGAAACGGAAGCTGAAATTGAAACTGCCAAATCTGTTGCCAATTCTGGCGGCGCGGCTGCTACTCCTACCTCTTCCCCTGAACCAGTTGCCGCCACAGCCTCAGTTGCAACACCTGCCGGGGCGTCTCAAAACGGGTCTAACCACAAAGAAGGAAGGCTTGTAGTTTCACCCCGCGCCCGCAAGTTAGCCAAAGAACTCAAAGTTGATTTAACTACACTCCAAGGTAGTGGCCCTCACGGACGCATTGTTGCCGAAGATGTAGAAGCATTGTCTAATAAAGGCAAACAACCCACCCCTGCCCCAGTTGCCCCACCAGCACCCGTACCAACCAATGCTCCAGTTGCACCCCCAGCACCTCGGACACCAGCACCCGCACCCGTGGCGGCGGCTGTTCCTAGTCAAACCGTACCTTTAACTACCTTCCAAAATGCCGTAGTGCGGAACATGGTAGCTACCATATCCGTACCCGTCTTCCGTGTCGGTTATACAATTACCACCGATGGATTAGACAAACTTTATAAACAAATTAAATCCAAAGGTGTGACAATGACAGCGCTATTGGCGAAAGCTGTAGCAGTGACATTGCAAAAACACCCATTATTAAATGGTAGCTACTCAGACCAGGGTATTGTTTATCATTCTGATATCAACATTTCCGTAGCAGTAGCGATGGATGATGGCGGATTAATTACACCTGTGCTGCAAAATGCCGACGCAGTAGATATATATTCTCTGTCGCGTACTTGGAAGTCTTTGGTAGAACGTGCGAGGACAAAACAACTACAGCCCCAAGAATACAACAGTGGTACTTTCACCCTGTCCAATTTGGGGATGTTTGGCGTGGATAAATTTGATGCGATTTTGCCGCCGGGACAAGGCTCAATTTTAGCGATCGGGGCATCTCGTCCGCAAGTAGTAGCAACACCCGACGGTTTATTTGGCGTGCGGCAACAAATGCAGGTAAATATTACTTCTGACCACCGGATTATTTATGGTGCCCATGCTGCGGCGTTCTTGCAAGATTTAGCAAAATTGATTGAGACAAATCCTCAATCTTTGACGCTGTAGTTTTGAAAAGACACCAAATTTAAACGTTAGCGCTATCAACAAACAGCAGTTTTTCGTAGAGTAGCGCTAACAATAAATAATACTTAGACTGAAATTTTTGATGGACAAATTATGTAGTGATATTACGTCTCAACATGAGTTTATGTCCAAACTGATATCAAAGTGACATACGACAACACCCTGAAATATCTGGTTGAGCAGTATCCAGAAGATTTTATCCGCTACTTACTTGCATCTGAGGCAACGGGTATCCAGATTCTCAAAACAGAATTAAATCAAGAGCCAATTCGTGCGGATTCAGTAACCTTTTTGCAAACTGCCAATCAAATACTGCATTTAGAGTTTCAAACGTTACCAGCATCGACTCCACCCTTACCACTGCGGATGTTGGATTATTGGGTGCGGCTATATCGACAATACAATTGTGATATCGAGCAGGTAGTAATTTTCCTTAAACCTACAACTTCAGAAGCTGTCTTTGTAGATCAATTTACTGCCCGCAATACTACTCACCATTACCGCGTCATCCGAATTTGGGAACAAGATCCAGAACCTTTATTGTTATCTCCTGGTTTATTACCTCTGGCAACTTTGGCGCGAACAGATTCTCCTCAAAACTTACTTCAACAGGTAGCAGTTCAGGTGAGTATGATTGAAGAAGAAGCCACCAAGCAGAGTATCTCGGTATGTACCCAACTTCTAGCAGGGTTGGTATTCGAGCCAGAACTAATTCGTCAGTTTTTGAGGAGGGAAGATATGAGAGAATCTGCCATTTATCAAGAAATTCTCCAAGAAGGACTTCAAGAAGGTAGACAACGAGGTATTGAACAAGGTATTGAACAAGGTATTGAACAAGGTATTGAACAAGGTATTGAACAAGGTATTGAACAAGGTAGACAATCAGAACTAAGGCTAGTGATACGTCTATTAACTCGTCGGCTTGGTTCAATTAATTCTCAGTTACAATCTCGGTTGCAAGAGTTGTCCTTGGCTCAGTTGGAGGATTTGGGTGAAGTATTACTAGATTTTGTCAGTGAAGCTGATTTGATGAATTGGCTAAATACAATAGAAAATTAGAGTTTTCTCTAACTTTTAAATGATACAGCGCTTCCTGCTGTTATGAAGTACAGTTTTTCCGCTCCCCGCTATCTCCTGTAGCCTTTCAAGACTAAGAACGTACCTCACAATAGCAGGAACTGCTGTATATTACCTAAGCCTAAATGATGGTTACTTTTTTTCTAAGCCCAATGAGGTTTAGAAGTGTAAACTTTTTAGCCCATCAGCTTATTTCTTCCAAGGCAATTTAGTCCCTATTTCAGTTAATGCTGAGAAGATAAGATAGAGAATGAGTAACCCAGCAACCGCAAAGAAAGCGAGTAAATCGTTATCCATAAATGCTATTTGCTAAAACTTCGCTAATCATAGCGGAATCATCTAATCTTTAGCATTTTTTTGAGTCTGCAATCTTTGATCTTCTGGGCGCAAACTGTACCAGCCATACCAGTGACGAACTGCTAGCCAAACCGCTGAAAGCAAACCCGCTAAACTAAGAGTTAGTCCGCTAAACGGTACTAATAATCCAAAAATCGGTAGCACTGCTCCAGCAATAGTAGCAACGATCGCAGCCAAGGAAGCACTGCGGCTAGCTCCCAATCCCCATGTTAAAATTAGTAAAATGATAGAAATTAAAGTCCAAGCCAACTGAGCATTAATAACGCGAGCTAGATAGGTCAAAGTCAACAGACAAGCAAAGAAAATACTACCAGCGATCGCAATATTTCTGAAACTCATTGGCAGTGACAAATATAACAACAATATCCACCACAAAAATATTGCTGGTGCTAGTAACAAAAGCCGAGGAATGATGCCAGTATGACGAATGGGGTCGGTGTTAGTAAACACTCCAAATGGATTTTTAACTGAAACATTATCATCAAATTTCCAAGTAAACTGAGTACTACGTCCATCAACTTTAATCTCATTTGGTACAACACCACTAGCAAAATCAGCCGGAGCAAAGTTGGCAATTGCTGTCAGGCGAAAATTAGAAAGTAACTGTCCTGCTGCACTATAAACCCAGCGAGGGCCGCCTTGAGCCTGATAGGTGACTCGAAAGGTGGTTTCTTCTCCTGGTTGCAGCCGGAAGGGAAAGCCATAGTCTCCGGGATTGGTTTGTTGTAACCTAGTACCGTTACGCTCTACTTTGTAGCCAGCAAGCAGTGTGTAGCCGTTAGGTGGCGGTGCTTCAAAAAAGAAATTATTAATATCCTTGAGTTGGTTAACTACTTTATAATCAGCAGTGTATTCCACGCGATAAATTGAACTACGACCTGGAACATCTACGCTTTGGTCTAGCTTGACTTGAATTTGCGAACCACCCAGCGTTAAGAAGCGGTTAATATCTCGCGTATCATTGACTTTGACTATTTTGCCATTGGTTTGCGTAGTATAGGAGTATGGCTCCTGGGTAGTGTAGCGCACTTGCGGGGCAGATTGTTCGAGTTTTTCACCTGCGACACTTTCGGCCACTTGAGCCACCCTTGTTTGTTCCCAGTGGTGATAACGATTGCTCAAAGTTGAACAGAAAAAAAATCCCGGTACTAACAGAATTAATACTAGAGTTAAATGCTGTAATCCCCGCAATAGTTGGGAATAACGAACAGCCCATTCGCCAATGAATATAAATTGTTCCGGCGGGCTGCGACGCAGAGAAAAACTTATAAGTGCGATCGCAACTCCCAAAGCTACGACCAAAAATACTAATAACAGTGAAGCTTTGAGCGCCTGGGTTCCAAATTGAACAAGCTCAATTGGATGCGTCAAATCGGGTAATCCGGGAATACCTTGAGCAGAAGATGACATTGGTTGATTTTTGTAGAATTTGGAGAACCAGACCAATAAAATCTCTTAAAAGTTTCTGGACAATAGTTTTATTTGATACGTAGACAGTTTAAATAAGTGCTGCGTTGGTGAGCCAGCTGTAGGTATCGCTCTCTCCCCGACTTCTCGACTGTAACTTCGTATAAACACCAAAAACCCGGTTTTTATGACCGGGTTTTTGAGGGAAAACAATGGGGATATATTCCCCGAAGGTTAGTTATAGAGTTTCAGTATAATATCGATGCTCTAATATTTACTACCACGCCATTGTTACCCATTCCGGAAAATTAGCTAAGAATTTTTGACTAGTCTTCTTTGATCTCCTAAAATACAGCAACCTACATCAATCTACCAAGGGCTTGTGCTGTACTTGCCTGGTTCATCCCTCAAAGCAATTGCATCATGCTAAATATGGGTGCGATCGCACTTGGCGCATTTTCCTAGCTTGTTAAGAGTTAAACCGCGTCTACCTTGAAAACCATAGTTTGTTGGAATCAGGGTAAAGTTCAGAACTCAAGCCACGACCGAATAATACACTTTCTTTAAAAACTCCAGGTTTCAAAATGGACGGGGTTTAAGAGTTCCCTTTTTTTGTAACTTTCTGCACCGCTGCTTATTTCACCCCTACTAGAAATATAATAAATGCTACAAATATAAGGTTATCAGAATGACAACTCGTAGAATTTCCATTTTGTTAGCGGCTTGCCTATTTGGGGTATTCCTGATTACGGTTTTTCCATACTTTGCTTCAGCTCATTCTCAAGAACAGTTCTCCTCTTCAAGAAGATGTAGAAATTTCTTCGCCGGTAGCTATCTGACGACCATTGTGCCTGTTGTGGTAACAAAGCATTTGCACCAGTGACAGTAAAAGTAAAAAACACTCTGTAGCGCAACTAGTAGAACGTGAAAAGTCAGATCAGCGTGTAGGATTGATAAATATTAATTTTCCGGCTTTTGCTGATGAACAATGCATTTGGTAGCTGGCAAGAATGGCTAACAGTATTCATCTATCTAGGTTTTACCGTCTTTATTATCTGGCGCGTGTTTACCGCCGAGAAGAATTAAAAAAGCTGCATATCATCTCACCAGGGTCTTTTTGCTCAAAGGGCAAAACAGTCCCAGCTTGTTGAACCTTGACTCGTTCGCGACAATTGTAAACTTCTGTTGGTCTTTTTATGCCATCTACACTAATAATTGCTTTGTATTCCCAATAATTTTTGGCACTTCGGCTGATACTGAGAATGCAAATCTGGTGGCGTAGACTGTCGTAGACAGCATAATTGCGGCATACAGATGCAAAAGCCGGATGTACCACAAAGAAAGGTAGTATTAATAGCAACAGAAATATTATGTATTTAATCCTGCTCATAAAAAATTGTCTAACATTATTTAGAAATATTATTAAATTTTTCAACCCTTGGAGTTGATTCAATTACTTTTCCTAGTTTGACAGACCAGAGATTGCATCAAATACGAGTCCTATATCCTGCGACAAGCCGTACTTAGTGCGTTTATTTAATTGAGAAAGTCAGATTACATCTGGCTGGGTTCCCACCATTTGTATCTGTAGTCTTATTTTGGAAAATTGATATAACAAGAAATGTGCAAAAAAAGTCAGTCGTAAGGACGATAAAATTGCAACCAAAAACAAATTTTGAGCAATCTGGGATTACACGCTGTTTTGCAGCAATACTGCTCTTTGGTCAAGTGTGGCTACATTTACTTCAAGGGAAAACCTACTATCGCAAGATTTTGCAACATCTTGTTACTGCTGGGCCAGGTTCTATCTCTCCAGTTCTCCTTGTCAGCGGTTTTGCCGGAATGATTTTTACTATTCAAACGGCGAGAGAATTAGTGCGATTTGGCGCTGTTGATGCTGTGGGAGGTGCTTTTGCTTTAGCTTTTTGTAGAGAATTGGCTCCAATTTTGACCGCTAGTATTATGGCGGGACAAGTAGGTTCTGCTTTTGCAGCAGAAATAGGTGCAATGCGAGTCACCGAGCAAATTGATGCACTTTATATGCTCAAAACCGATCCAATTGATTATCTAGTACTTCCTAGAGTAATTGCTTGTTGTTTGATGGTGCCTTTGATGACAATTTTGGCTTTAGTTACGGGCATCATCGGCGGAGTTTTTGCCGCATCAAAGTTCTACCAAATTATTCCCGAAACATTTTTAGAATCAGTCAGAAATTTTTTAGAACCGTCAGATTTGTTTATTATTTTACTAAAAGGATTTATTTTTGGAGTGCTGGTTGCTGTCATTGGCTGTAGTTGGGGTTTAACTACTAAAGGGGGAGCAAAGGAAGTAGGAGAATCGGCAACGAAAGCAGTTGTTACTAGTTGGGTATCCATTTTTATTATGGATTTTTTCCTCTCTCTACTGCTGTTCGATCAGTCTGCATTTTGAACCCAAATAAATAGTAAACAAGATTCTCGACTTTTTAAGAAGTTGTGAATTTGAGCTACAAAAGAAGTTGTGGGTAAGCAATACTGGTTATGAAGCGTTGGCGTAGGCATCGCTAGCTTTTTCGGATATACCTCATCACGTTAGCGGAATTTGGGAATATATGAACTTGTAGATTAGCGCACCCAAAGCTAAACCTCCCAATGAAAAGATAGAGGCAGTTGAAAAAGCTAGTCCTCCTTTAAAACCTGCTCTTTGAAAGTCTATCCTGACTAATATAGTCGCTGAAATGATCAGCAAAGTATCAAGAAATACCTGAAACCAGGCAATCATGATAAAAAACAAGAAAGCTGCAAAGACGGCAACGCCAAAAGTCCTGCTATTTGATTGAAGAAAAATACTGTAGTAATATGTCATCTTCGGCCAAGGAGCGGTCAAAGTTACGATTAAAAGTAAGATAGCAATTACAGTTGCCACCCACACAAACATAGGAGCACGTGTTTCTGATATTACCCAGCCCAAAGTACTGTAACTCAGCAGTACTAGTGCCAGGGACACCCAAGGAACTCTTTTCGAAATTGACATGGGTTTATATTTCTAGTACAGGGTTAAGGTCTTATCGCATAAATAAGTGTAGTAACTCAAGACTTTATTTTGCTTGAGGATTTGCTCAGTTTATGATGATTGTCCTTGTTAAGGATATCCCAGTATCAAAGGAGTTTTTTACGATACGGGTATCAGTGAGACAAGAAACCAGAAGTTCGTTACAGATAAAATTATGTAGATATTTGAATATATGGCTTAAACTAATAAGTTTAGCATCATATTTTTCTAGCTTCAATCAATAGATTTTTATGCTATTTACAAGAAAGCCAAACAAGTTTGTCGAAAATTGCGGTACAAAGTAGTTAAAGATTTGTAAACTGTTAGCAGCCGAGTAGCCGCGTGTCACATCTTGTTAAGGAATTATCATGAGACAACTTATTATTTCTGAACGCGTATGCCTCATTGGTCATATCGCGTCAAAAGCCTTTGGACTGGTAGGGATGCTACTGGTAGTACCCAATGCCGAAATAATTTTCAACTTATCGCAGGTAGGAGAAACTGCCGTACAGTTAAGTATGGCTGGCGGCGGTGTAGTTGATATCATCTTAGGGGCAGTAGCTGTCTCTATTTATGCCTACCGGACATTGGGATTAGGAACTTGGCTAGCATTTATGCTACCGGCTATGTTTATCTCTTTGGGAAGTGAACTACTGGGAACTAGTACAGGATTTCCATTTGGTAATTATAGCTACCTGAGTGGCTTGGGTTATAAGATTGGGGGGCTAGTTCCTTTTACAATTCCTTTATCTTGGTTTTATGTTGGGCTGTCGTCTTACTTAATTGCAAGAATTGGTTTGAAAGTGGCTCAAAAACCCAGTTGGGGTCGCCATATTGCTGCGATAGCCGTTGGTGCTTTGCTCTTCACTTGCTGGGACTTTGCCCTTGAACCGGCTATGAGTCAAACTTCTCTGCCCTTCTGGTATTGGGAACAACCAGGAGCTTTCTTTGGAACACCTTACCAGAACTATGTAGGTTGGTTTGGTACTAGCGCCCTGTTTATGAGTGTGACAGGATTATTGTGGAGAAATACCTCGATTAAATTAGAGCGATCGCAACTCAATCTGCCCTTAGTCGTTTATTTAACTAACTTTGCCTTCGCCGCCGGACTCAGCTTGGCTGCTGGATTCTCCATTCCTGTATTACTCGGCTTATTGCTAGGTGTGATTCCGGCTGTGGCGCTGTGGTCAAGGAGTTCAACCACAACTGCTCAAGTTACTGTTGAACCAGTAACCAAAGAAGTATCAGTAGCAAAGGTTGAAGTTTCCTTGAAATAAGTTTAGAAATTAGTGAGTGGGGAGTAGGGAGTAGGGAGTGGGGGAAGAATAACTATTGCTTATTTACCAATGCCCCATAGCCAATGACCAATGACTAATGACTAATGACTAATGACAAGACTTTGATAGTAGAAAGCGCCATTTCTTTTTTATTGCTACTTATCCAAGTACCAGCAACGGCGATTCTGTTTTCGCGCCTGTTAAAGGGACCAAGACGCCATCCTCCAATAGAACCCCAACAACCGATACCTGAGCTTTTAGGTAGGGTTAGCATCGTTGTTCCCACGCTGAACGAGGCGCTTCGTATTAACCCTCTGTTGGCTGGTTTAAGTCAGCAAAGTTATGAAGTTCGGGAAATTATGGTTGTAGACAGCAAGTCTACTGATGGTACCCCCGACTTGGTAAAAGCAACACAGCAAAAAGATCCGCGCTTTCGCGTGATCACAGATGATCCCTTACCCTCTGGTTGGGTGGGGCGTCCTTGGGCGTTGCATAACGGTTTTCTATATAGCTCACAAGCTAGTCAGTGGTTTCTAGGGCTGGATGCTGATATCCAACCGCATTCTGGTTTAGTTGCTGGTTTGGTGAAGACGGCCGAAGCACAAGGCTACGATTTGGTTTCTCTTTCACCCCAGTTCATCCTCAAATATCCTGGGGAGTGCTGGCTACAACCGGCTTTGTTGATGACTTTGCTTTACCGATTTGACCCAGCAGGGATCAATCCAGAGCAACCAGAACGGGTAATGGCAAATGGGCAGTGTTTTTTGTGTCGTCGCTCCGTTTTAGCTGCTGTAGGTGGTTATAGCAGTGCGAAGAGTTCTTTTTGTGATGATGTCACGTTGGCACGCAATATTGCTATCCAAGGTTATAAGGTCGGCTTTTTAGATGGCGCAAAGGTTTTAAAGGTACGCATGTATGAAGGGGCGATGGAGACGTGGAAAGAATGGGGGCGGAGTCTCGATCTCAAAGATGCAACTTCTCGCTCTCAGTTGTGGGGAGATTTATGGCTACTCGCATCTGTTCAAGGTCTACCCTTTTTAATTGTCCTGACTTTTTTGTTGATTTCTCCCACACTCTCATATTCGCCCACTCCCCCACTCCTGCTGCTGGGACTGAATTTATTCCTGTTGGTGATTCGCTTTGCGATGCTAATAGCGATCGCACCTTCTTATGATCGCACAAACGCTAAAGGCAGCTGGTTATTCTGGCTTTCCCCTTTGGCTGATCCCTTGGCTGTGCTACGAATTTTTTTATCTGCATTCCGCACCCCGCACGAGTGGCGAGGACGCAAGTATATATAGTGGGGCATTAAATACTAAGTCTGCTTGAAGAGATAGGATCTATGTACAAAAGTAGAATTCTAGGAGTAAACCTCTGTCTTTACAAGCTATTACCGTTCCCCCCGAAACTTCTCAACCCCCTGCAGGCTTAATTGTCACTTTGCATGGCTGGGGTGCTAACGCTGAGGATGTAGCATCTTTGTTACCCTTGCTCAACTTACCCAACTACCAATTTGTATTACCCAACGCACCTTATCCTTATCCCTATTCCCCTATAGGGAGGGCATGGTATGACCTAAGGGTAGAAAATATGTATCAAGGGTTGGCAGAAAGTCGGCAACTGCTAACAGATTTCTTGAAATCTTTAGAAAGTACCACTGGCATACCTTTGTCGCGTACCATTTTGAGTGGATTTTCTCAAGGTGGAGCAATGACTTTAGATGTTGGCTCAAAATTGCCCCTAGCAGGTTTAGTTGTCATGAGCGGGTATTTACATCCTGACGCACTAACGGCAGCTAAAAGTGGGATTCCGCCGACTTTAATCACTCACGGTAGATATGATGAAGTTGTGCCCCTGCAAGCTGCTTTGAAGGCAAAAGAAACTCTCAAGTCTCTAGGAGTGACAGTAGAATACCATGAATTTGATATGGGGCATGAAATAGATCCAAAAACCTTAGAGGTGCTACGAAATTTCGTTGTAAATACAATTGCTTAGTCAGGATTACGAATTTTTTATAAATTCTGGTACAAATTCTGACAATTTTCACGAACTTAATGACTTCTAATGAGTAATATATATTGGGTGGCTGCGAAAGAGCGCAACTTAACCCATGCTGAAGGCGAGTGCTGCATAAGGGAGGGGCAAACATTATGACAACTCTAAGCATTTCCCAAAAAGAAATTGCTGCCATGAGTGCAGTAGAAGTAGAAGAACTAGCTACACGTCTGGAACTGGATAATTATAGTAATGCTTTTGAGGGTTTAAATGATTGGCATCTATTGCGAGCGATCGCATTTCAGCGTCCGGAGTTAGTTGAACCCTATATCTACCTCTTAGACTTGGAACCCTACGATGAAGCGTAGAGACGCGATTAATCGCGTCTGTACAGGAGTTAAGAGTTAGGAGTTAAGAATTAGGATTTATAACTATTTAGTACTAATTTTTCTAACGACTCACTCCTAACTTTTTATTATGACTAATCCAAAATTGAACAGGGTTCTCATTGGTGTAGGTGGCGGTATCGCTGCCTACAAAATCTGTGAACTGGTTTCGACGCTGTTTAAAACCGGGGTGGAAGTCCGAGTCATCCTGACTCGTTCGGCGCAAAAATTTATCACGCCTCTGACAATAGCCACTCTATCTCGTCATCCCGCTTACACAGATGATGATTTTTGGCAGCCAACTCACTCTCGTCCGCTACATATTGAGTTGGGTGAATGGGCAGATGTGATGGTAATTGCCCCTTTGACAGCAAATACCTTAGCAAAGTTAGCCTACGGAATGGCGGATAATTTACTCACAAATACCGTGCTGGCTTCTACTTGTCCCGTGCTGTTAGCACCCGCAATGAATACTGATATGTGGGAACAGCGATCGGTGCAACGGAATTGGCAACAGTTATTGACAGATAGCCGATATCATGGAATGAGTACACCATCAGGGTTATTGGCATGCGATCGCATCGGTGCTGGTAGATTAGCAGAACCTCCAGAAATTTTAGCTTACATCCAATCGTTGTTACACACTCAAGGCAAACGAGATTTAGCAGGTAAACGAGTCTTAATTAGCGCTGGAGGAACGCGAGAGTTTCTTGACCCAGTGAGGTTTATTGGCAATCCTTCCACAGGTAAAATGGGATTAGCCTTAGCACAAGCCGCATTTCACCGAGGGGCAAACGTTACTCTGGTACATACCCCAGCTAATTGGGATGTACCATTGGGAGTGCAAGCAATTCCCGTTGTTAGTGCAGACGAAATGCAGCACGTCATGGTGGAATGTTTACCCAACGCTGATGTAATTGTGATGTCGGCGGCGGTGGCAGATGTGAAACCAAGAGATTATAGTACAAAGAAATTGCCCAAGCGATCGCTCCCCCAAGCTTTACCTTTAGAACCAGTACCGGATATAGTTGCCCAGTTAGCACAACATAAACAGCCGCATCAAATATTAATTGGTTTTGCTGCACAAACTGGTGATATTGTCAATCCAGCGTTAGAAAAATTACAGAATAAAAAATTAGATGCGATCGTTGCCAATCCTATCGATCAACCTGATAGTGGTTTTGGGAGTGATAATAATCAAGCGATATTTTTAGATAGTCAAGGACATCAGGTAGAAATTGCACCTTGTTCTAAATTAGAAATGGCACATCAATTATTTGATTTTTTGACCGAAGAATAAAAGGATACAAGCCCCTAAATTTATTTATGGACAAATTTAAAACAATTGTGCCGCGATGCGTAAGCGTAAGGCACAAAGAGTCCAAGTTTTCAAGCCCCTAAATTTATTATTTATGAGGATTGTAATGCGTGAATTTTGAATTTTGAATTTTGAATTCCCCGTACCCCTGTGGGGAAGCAAGCTACGCGTAGCGTCTCGCAGAGAAGGGGGTCAACGTCCTGTTTCACCTATCTGATCTGCATCGTCTGCTACTCCATTGCGAAAGCGCACTTCTAAGCCGTGTTCTGGCTCCCAGTCACACTCAGCTATCAACTCAAAGGTAGCAATATGCAGGTCATACTCAACATGGGGCGGCACATAGATATATGAGAAAGTGACCTGATCCCAGACCTGAATGGGATTAGCCAACAGCGGCATTTCTTCATCTCCAATCATGTCACGATATACATCATAATTTTGCAGCACCAGAGGAGCAGTGATGCGTAACACATCTGGTGGCAAGGCTAGAGCTTGCCGAATAGCTTCACGCTGGAGCGATGAAAGTTCCCCAATCTGCCCCTGTTCAAAATCCACGAAAATCGGTACACAGCGATCGCCCAAAACAGCACATTGTGCTAAAGTCCAGTGGTTATCTTCGATTCTCATCTGTCCAAACTCAGCATCGTAGTAACTCCTTGGGGGTTTGATCATCTTCAGGTACTACCTTTATTCATCAAAGTTATGAAAAAATATGTTTATCTTTGTTCATAGTTTTACCAGTAATATCCCTCTTCTTAGGCGCCTGAGCGATCGCTTCACTCGCGGTAAGTAATCAAGCGGACATGATATGAATATCTTTCCAGAGTCCGAAACTGATGAAACAACTAGCAACCGAATCACCATCCACCTGGCGTTTCGTCCCAATGCTTCAGACATCAGGAGCAGTGCAAATGGCGATCGATGCTTGGTTGTTCAACCAATGCGAAAACGGACAACATCTGCCTACCTTGCGTTTTTATACCTGGTGCCCTTATGCTCTCTCCTTGGGACATCTGCAAAAACAATGGCCTGCCGAGTGGCATAATCTGATCTACCAGGGAAAGGGACTCGATCTAGTTCGTCGTCCAACGGGAGGTCGAGCTGTTCTCCACCAAGGAGATTTAAGCTACGCCCTGATTACCTCAGCTAGTACTGGAAAGAGCTGGGGTACTTATGAAAACATCTGTAACTTTTTGATCCAAGGCTGGCAAACCTTGGGTATTGAGTTAAATTACGGTTCTGCTGGACGGGGTTACATTCATAATCCCAGTTGCTTCAACACAGCAACAGCGGCTGACTTGGTTACAGCTGATGGAAGTAAATTTATTGGTAGCGCCCAACGCAAGGGAAGAAATACCATTCTTCAACACGGCTCGATGATTTTGTCTACAGACAAAGGTTTATTTCAGGAAATCTTTGAACAACCGGCTCCGTGGAATACCTCACTTTGCAACACACACCAAGAGGATGGCTGGATTGCAAAGATTGTGGATACATTGACAGAAACGGCAAAACAGTACTTTGGTATAGAACTAGTTACTCAACCATTTACCGATCTCGAATGGCAAGATATTCTCAAATTGCGATCGCTTTATCAAGTGCATTAGCGTAGCTCACCGTCGGTATCGCCTATTTCAAAACTTTAGTACTTTAGTTGGAGCCAACCTTCCTTTTTGAGATAAACTTATTTATCAATTATTTGCCATTAGTTTTGTAAAGTAATTTTACAAAAACTAATGCCTTGCGTAAAACACAGACATAACTCACCGAGTAATAGCTAGCAACTCAAAATAATCAGTTTTGTGGAAATATGGTTTCTAGCAACGGGATTTTAGAACAACGCAATTTTCTTCAAGTCACATTGCCGCATATCTGGGATCGTGATCTGAGCGATGTCTGCGACGAGCAACTCTTGGAGACGCTACGCCAACCCTTACACCAGCAGAGTTTCTTAGCCTTAGAGAGAACCAATAGAGCCTTAGAGTCAAAAGTGCAAGAGCTTTTAGCTGAATTAACCACTGCTAAAGAGCAATTTTGTCGTGAGAAAGCTGCCGATCAGCAGAGACAGACAGAATTAGAAAAGTCCCTTTCTTTGCTTCAGGCAACTTTAGATTCCACAGAAGAATTATTAGAAGCAATCGCTCCTCAACTGGAAAAACACGTTGGCTCAAAGCAGTGGGATTTGGCTAAATATCAGCGGATATCAGAACCACAGCGGCTCTTTCCTACTTGCTCTCAACTAAAGAAAGTTTTTGATTATATCGAAGCTAATTATCATCAATCGATCGGTTTAAGCAACGTAGCTGTTGCAGTTGGTTATTCCGCAGCTTATCTAACCAATCTAGTGCGACGCAAAACAGGAAAAACAGTAAATGATTGGATCTTTGAACGCCGGATGCTAGCTGCGCGTGCCTTGCTTCTGGAAACCGACCAGCCAATTAATCAAATTGCTTGTGCAATCGGCTATCAGTATGAAGGATATTTCTTTCGTCAATTTCGCCAGTTTTATGGTACTACACCTCAAGTTTGGCGTAATACTCAGCGTTCTAATGTTAGTGTCAAACAGTAGCAATATAATTAATAGTTTTAACAACAAAATGTGCATTGTCCCTAAAACTTTTATTTCCTACACTATTAAATATAGGAATGCAACTTGATTCTTGAAAGCAGACTAAGACTAAAAGTTTTATCCAACAATGCTCATATCTTGGAAAGCTTTCAATAATCAAACCAGATTCCTATTAATACAAGATTACTTTTACAAAAGGTAACTTGTAAAACGTCGATATTAAGTGCTTTGCACTATCTGTTTGATAAATTATTGCAGAACAATTCACCTTTCAATAGGTTCACATAAACATCAATTTAGAAAAGGAAAGTGACAATGTTAAACACCAAAGAATACTTCAATCAATTTGATGTAACTTTTGCTGTTGAAGAACTTGACAATGAGGCTGCTGCTACTATTCAAGGCGGTTATGATTTGATAGTTTACGACGGATACAATGGTACTGGAGAGGTGTTAGGTGAGTTCAACTTCGGAAAAGCAGTGTTAGGTGCAGGTAATAACAGGATTAGCTCGGTTAAAATCAATGCAGGTCGATGGAAATTTTCTGATTGGTATTATTATTCAGGTCAATTCGAAGAATTTACGAACACAGGAACAATCAACCTTGATTCTTTGGATAACAGAACCTCATCCATTCAGCGTTTCTAATGGTTGAGCTAACGCTTCCGAAAATTCGGTTTCAGTTACTAAATATCCCCGACTGAGAGCTAGAAGTTACTGAATTATTGGTTCTCAATCTTCGTACACACTAACTCTGAATTTAGGAACGTATCCTAACTGAACCACATAATCTGTTCTTAGTTTGTAGGGGCGAAATATGCCCATTGGTGTCAACTTAAATCCTGGCAAATACTCTGCTACGAGTTCGTGGGTACAAGGCATATTTCGCCACTATTTTTTTGTCAGTTTTCAATGGAAGTTTAAACAATGAGAACATAAGTCCTTTACTTATGTGTAATAAATCAAGTTAAACCCCTTGAATTTATAGGTCTAATCTCAGATATTTAAATGGGATTAGAAAATTTACAACTAATTCCATTCACACCTGATAAAGAGAGAAAAGAAACAACAAGTTTTAGCTTTTCGCCGTTAGTCTCGTCCGACTTCTGGATTGAAGAATTTAGTTAGAGCGATCATTTTTAAGTTTGATCGGGCGATCAGGTTGTATCATAAAAAAATTTTTCAACGCTATTTATAGTAATATTACAGTTTGTAATTTAATTACATATAGAATTTTTAAAAGTTTTTGCAACACAATCTTTAATACACTAAAAATCAGATATGGTCAGGGCGAAAGCCCTGACCGAGCTTTCTATGCTGCATAAATTTTAAAGATGAAATACCAGATTGTTGAAAAGTTTAATAAGCATTCCATTTTAATAATTAACAACCAATATAGATTTCTAAAAATATTTATTAATAATTAAGCTGGGATTAATAGACCTCTTGCAAAAGTCACTTAAGCAGATTCAGTTTTGGTGAGACGAAGCTCATAGTTGTACAAACCAGCTATGAGATTAAATCTCAAAGCAAATCTTTTTCGACGATTGCGATAACGGTCAGACAAAATTTTAAATATTTTCAGTTTTCGATTAATATGCTCACTCACAACTCGGACTTTGGCTAACTCTTGATTACTCTTTTTTCAATTGCAACATAATTAATAGTTTTAACAACAAAATGTGCATTGTCACTCAAAATTTTATTTCCTACACTCCTAAATATAGCAATGCAACTTGATTCTTGAAAGCAGACTAAGACTAAAAGCTATTATTCAACAATGCTCATATCTTGGAAAGCTTTCAGTAATCAAACCAGATTCCTATTAATACAAGATTACTTTTACAAAAGGTAACTTGTAGTCGAGATTAAATGCACAAGTTGTGCAGCAAGTTTCTAAAACTATGGTTCCTCAAGGAACGATACAGAACAATTAACACTTCAATAGGAGAGAAAAGATGAAAGACGATCAGCATGAACAACTATTTACCGAATTAACTCCCGAAGCCGCCGCTGTTGTTGAAGGAGGTGGTAGTTTCAAGTCTACTGTTAAATTTGATACTTTTCTAACCTCACGAGCATTCAATGTGCGATCCGGTGGAACAATCAAACTCACTTCCAACACCAAATCAGCTAAGAGTAACCCATCCTTCGCTGCAATTATTAGAAATGTAAATACTAATAATGCAAATGGAAAAGTAGCCAGTGTTGGTAAAGATACCACTACATGGACTAACATCCGGGGAGGCAAATACGTAATCGACTTTAGAGATGATAAAGACGGTATATTTGTCACTGGCAATATAAGAGTTGACTACACCTCTTGATGCAGCACATGAAGCTAAACGCTCAAGAGTCTGATCAAACAAACTGATTAGACCAGTAGAACATTTACGGCGAGCAAGGCTTTCCCCATGTTCGCCTTTCTGAATTTTCCCGTTATCTCTTTGACGGAGCGATGTCTACGACGGGCTGCGCCAACGCTTACTATACCTCTATCCAAAAGTCCTATTCTCTCGTGATTTATTGTCATAAAATTAGAATAAAGCTCAAATTAGAGCAAACAATACACATGATACCTGTAGGGGCGTAGAACGATCGCTCCTACATGGGATTTTTTCTGCTCAAAAACAAAATTCTAATGTTAGTGTCAATCAGTAGCAACATAATTGATAGTTTTAACAACAAAATGTGCATTGTCCCTAAAATTTTTATTTCCTACAGTACTAAATATAAGAATGCAACTTGATTCTTAAAAGCAGACTAAGACTAAAAGCTTTATCCTACAATGCTCATATCTTGGAAAGCTTCCACTAATCAAACCTGATTCCTATTAATACAGCTTACTTTTCAAACAAAGTAGCTTGTAAAAGGTCGATATTAAGATGCTTTAGCCATCTTATCGGCAATATATAGCATTCCTAAATCATTTGTGAAATATTTTTGGAGTTAGCTGTCATTGGTCATTAGTCATTTGCAATTA
Organism: Nostoc sp. ChiQUE01b; assembly: GCF_034531255.1. NCBI lineage: Bacteria > Bacillati > Cyanobacteriota > Cyanophyceae > Nostocales > Nostocaceae > Nostoc > Nostoc sp. ChiQUE01b. The sequence continues at coordinate 29,436 of NZ_JAVRBM010000095.1, forward strand.
CAAAGGACAAATGACTAATGACCAATGACCAAGGACGACCATAACAGAAATTTTCACAATCTCATTTAGGATTGCTATAACTCCCCATCAAAATCAATCTGGAATGAAGGAAAGTGACAATGTTAAACACCAAAGAACATTTTAATCAACTTGATGCAATTGCGGTAACAGAACTTGATAATGAGACTGCTGCTGCAATTGGGGGCGGTGCAGGATTGGAAGTCTTCAGAGACATCAATGGTAAAGATCGCATAGGCAGTTTCAACGTTGGCACTCCTCAGGTAAAAGCAAACGACCAGATTAGCTCGGCTAAAATTAATGATGGAGGTACATGGAGATTTTACGAGGACGCTAATTACAAGGGTCATTACATAGATGTTTCTGCGCCTAAGGGGGTAGTCATCAACTTTATTCGACCATCTCAACCAGATGACTTTTGGAATGACAGAATCTCATCTCTCAAGAAAATCTCTAACAAACCTATTTAGCCAGCACGTTGAACACTCCGGTTCCAGTTAGGGTAATCTCACAAAGTAACTGGAAGTTGGAGCTCTTAGTTTCCAGTCCTTCTAGAGGATAACTCGGGGCTAAACACTTACTTTTGCTGAACATATAAGCTCTTAACTGGTAGGGGCGAGACATGTTTCGCCCCTATTTTATGTTTGCTTGTAATAGAAAAATTTACACTCTGTCCGAATAGCGAACCATTTATAGGTACAGGTCTTGAAGATGCGATACCAAATTGTACTTCAACATAGTGAAGAAGACTGCGGTGCTGCCTGCCTTGCCACTATTGCCAAACACTACGGACGCACCTTTGCGATTAGTCGAATGCGGGAAGTAGTTGGTACAGGATCGCGGGGAACCAGCCTGCTGGGTTTGAGGCGGGGTGCAGAAACTCTAGGATTTAATACGCGTCAAGTCAAAGCCTCTGCACAACTACTGGATCAATTAAATAAAGCCCCTCTACCAGCCATCATTCACTGGAAAGGCTACCACTGGGTCGTTTTATACGGGCAAAAGGGAAAAAAATACGTAATCGCTGACCCTGGTGTAGGTATCCGTTACCTTACCCGCGAGGAGTTGCTTGAAGGATGGGGCAATGGCATCATGCTGCTGCTAACGCCAGACGACAGCCGCTTTTATCAGCAATCAGATGATAAAATTGGCGGCTTTGGGCGTTATCTGATGCGGGTTTTGCCCTATCGCGCTATTCTCATCCAAGCGATCGCAATTAACATTGTCATCGGACTACTTTCGCTTGTCTCTCCCTTAATGATGCAATTGCTTACTGATGACGTACTCGTGCGGGGAGATACCCAACTGCTAACTGTGGTGGCAATTGGAGCGATCGCTATGAGTCTATTTAGCAGTGGGATCGGTTTGGTACAATCTCACCTAATTGGTCACTTTGGTCAACGACTGCAATTAGGACTGATTCTAGAATACGGGCGACAACTGTTGCGTTTGCCCCTCTCGTACTTTGAAGGACGACGCAGTGGGGAAGTAGTCAGCCGGATTGCTGATGTAGATCACATCAATGAGTTAGTTTCCCAAATTGTCCTCGGTTTACCCAGCCAATTTTTTATCGCCTTGGTTTCCTTGGGCTTCATGCTCTTTTACAGTTGGGGGCTGACTTTGGCTTCCCTGGCTGCCTTTATGATTGTCACCCTCGTCAATCTGCTTTTTCTCCCAGCTTTGCGCCAGAAAACCCGTAATGCGATCGTCTTGGGTACAGAAAACCAAGGCTTTCTCGTTGAAACTTTTCGCGGTGTCCAGGTACTAAAAACTACCCAAGCCACTCCCCAAGCTTGGCAAGAGTATCAGGCAAATTATGGTCGGCTGGCTAACTTGGGCTGGAGTATGATGAAGCTGGGGCTTTACAGTGGCACAATCACTAATATTTTTTCCACTTGCACGAATATTGCCTTACTGTGGTTAGGCTCATACTTAGTGATTAATCGCACTTTAAGCATTGGTCAGTTGCTAGCGTTTAGTGGAATGAGTGGCAACTTTCTCGGCTTTTTGAGTTCAGTCATCGGCTTAGTTGATGAGTTTATCACTGCCCAGATTGTCATCCAACGCCTGACAGAGGTGATTGATGCTACCCCAGAAGACGACAAAGACGAGAAAAAGCCTTGGGCAGAACTGAAGGGCAATATAGATATTACTTGCACTAACCTTAATTTCCACCACGCAGGTAGAGTTGACTTGCTGCAAGATTTTTCGCTGATTATCCCTGGCGGTCAAGTCATTGGGCTGATTGGTAAATCCGGTTGTGGTAAAAGCACCCTCGCCAAACTGCTTGCAGGTTTATATTTCCTTCAATCTGGCAATATCCGCTATGGCATCTATAATCAGCAAGACCTCTCAATGGAATGTCTGCGGCAACAGGTGGTGCTAGTACCTCAAGAACCTCACTTCTGGAGTCGCTCAATTATTGAAAACTTCCGCTTCAGCTATCCTCAAATCGGCTTTGAACAAATTGTGCAAGCTTGCGAGATTGCTGGTGCAGATGAGTTTATTAGTAAACTACCCGATAAGTATCAAACTGTTTTAGGCGAATTTGGCGCGAATCTTTCGGGTGGACAACGACAGAGATTAGCGATCGCTAGAGCTATAGTTACTGACCCGCCAATATTAATTTTAGATGAATCTACTGGCGCTCTCGACCCAGTAAGTGAGGCCAAACTGCTAGATAGACTGCTTGACCATCGGCAGGGCAAAACCACAATTATGATTAGCCATCGCCCCAAAGTCATCGGACGCGCTGATTGGATTGTACAGATGGAAGAAGGGCGTTTGAAAATCCAAGGCACTCCAGAGGCTCTGCGCCATCAGGCTGGCGAACACTTAGACTTCTTAGACAGCGTTGACCCATTCACAAATGGTTTAGTAGCTAAATCCTCCAATTCTCACTCTAACGGCAAATTCAGCGCAATCAGCAAATAAAATCATCTATGATATCAAATCCGGTAGTATCTGAATGATTAAAAAACCGCAGAGACGCTGAGTACGCAGAGAAAGAGAAAAGAGGAATAATTCCGATACAAAGGGATTTGATATGACTTACGCATTGACAAAAAATATCATCCATGACCTCTAAGTAACAACTGATTGCTCAAGATTCAACAGAGGTTAAAGAATGAATACAAAATTTTCAAAGCTGTCTTTTACGATAGCTGTCTCGGCTGCAATCATAGGTAGTGCTTCTGTAGCGTTGCCTGCCGTTGTGTCGTTCAGCGATGCTACTGCCACATCTACTAGTGGTTCGTTTATTGCTGACAACGCTATTGACAAAAATAAGAATACCCACTGGGAGGCTGCCGCCCGTGGTGCTTCCATAACTGCGAGATTCGGTAGCTGCCAGCGCATAGATGATCTGGTGCTTAACTGGTACGGCACGAACAAGTATACCTACAGCGTACAGCTTTCCAAGGACAATGGTGCAACCTGGACTACTGTGGTTAGTAACACCTCTGGCAAGGGCAATGAAAACAAGCAAAACGTCACCGACCAACCCGCCAATGCGATCAAAATCGTGGGTGATACCGATTCTAGATTGCGTATCGACGAATTGAAGATTAACCCTCTTTTGTCACTCTAGGCAGAGGAAAAATAGAAATAAGGGATATT
>NZ_JAVRBM010000096.1:0-32765 GCF_034531255.1 Nostoc sp. ChiQUE01b
CGTCTAGAACGTCAAACCACCCTCTACTGGGCGCGCGTCCAACTGCGATGGTCATCGGACTAAAATCCTCTTTTTTTACTAAAATTGCAACGTTTTTAAGGCAGCACGGAGAGCCAGTGTAACCGACTGCCGTGAGGAATTAACGTTTTTTTGACAATCTCAACTGCTTTTAAGTAACTGAGATTCTGAGAGTTTGCTGACTAGTTAAGTCATTATTTCTCAGGGTTATGACATTACACGTACCATCGGCTAGTAATCTAGCTTGTGGTAACTTAATGATTCTTAACTTATCACATTAGTCAGGGTTTTTGCCTGATACGCAAAAGCAAATGAGCTATGAAACACGAACCTTATAAATAATATGAATATCAGAATTTTTACAATTTGACACAACTTTTCTCAGAAATCTGAAAAAATTTAATGCAGATGGACGTAGGTAGGTAACTCATTTCAAGAGGCAGAGGGGCAGGGAGATGGGGGAGCAGGGGAAGCAGGGGAAGCAGGGGAAGCAGGGGGAGATGGGGGAGATGGGGGAGCAGGGGGAGCAGGGGGAGATGGGGGAGATGGGGGAGATGGGGATAAAAAATTTTTATCAGTAATTGGTTAAGTGAAGAAATTTTATAACGTGCTCTAACAAAATTATATGGGTAGCAGGAACAGGGAGAGGCGCAGTTGAGTTTTTGTCAACGATGTTTGGTAAAATGCGGATAGTCACTTCGCCGCCACGGTCTTTGATACACCTCTGGAAAACCTATGTGAAACCTTAGACAAGGAGAAAGGAAGTTGGCACATCTTGACTAAATACAAATAGCCTAAGTGGTTTGTCCCGTAGTACAAGTAAGCCAGCATTATCTGGGACAGTAAAATTTGTAGCGTACAAAGTGAAAAATTTCTAGTCTGCGGCAGGGTTCCCGTGGACTTCAAACATAGCTCTGGGTGCCTCTTAAGCAATAGCCGGATTGGCACAGGAACCCACCACTCTATGCAAAAGCATTTAGTGTGCTTTGTATGTGACAACGAGTATCTCACGGACAATGGTAGTTCAATGACGACATCAACAACGATTAACAAAGGCGATCGCCTCCTGCACCAAAATGTTCTCGGTTCTCGTCGGTTCAGTAACTACTGGTGGGCAACTATCGTTACCTTGGGAGCAAGCGGCTTTTTATTGGCTGGAATATCCAGTTATTTAAAAGTTAATTTACTCATAGTTTCCGATCCTACTCAACTGGCATTCGTCCCCCAAGGATTAGTGATGGGGTTATATGGTGCAGCTGGCTTGCTATTAGCCACATACCTGTGGCTAGTAATTTTATTGGATGTAGGAAGCGGTTACAACGAATTTGATCTGGAAACTGGCGCAATCAAAATCTTCCGCTGGGGGTTTCCTGGCAAAAACCGCCAAATTCAGATTGATAGCCGCATAGAAGATGTCCAATCTGTACTAATAGACGTAAAAGAAGGTCTTAACCCCCGTCGCGCCCTCTTTCTACGCATTAAGGGACGGCGAGATATACCCTTAACACGGGTTGGACAACCCTTATCTTTAACAGAGTTAGAAACAGAAGGCGCAAAGTTAGCCCGCTTTTTGGGAGTATCGTTAGAAGGACTTTAAGGGAGTGGGGAGTGGGGAGTGGGGAGTGGGGAGTGGGGATGAGGGAGCAGGGGGAGATGAGGGAGTGAGGGACAAGAATTAATAACCAATGCCCAATTCCCAATGCCCAATTCCCAATGCCTTTGAAAACGATAAGATACTCTGGTTAAATCGGTAACAGGCAATGCGGTTAAAAATTTCACAATTTTTACTTTCTCTTGTGATTATCAGTGTCTTGATGTTGGGAGGATGTTCGACACAGCAAGTCGCTTCTAATAGCTCTTCTCCAAACTCGACAGCTACCTCGACCACAAGCGAGGCAAGCACCAAGACAACTACTGAAGCAACTTCTGTATCTCAAACTATTAGTGAGAGTATTCCTGGAATAACAGATTTACCAAGATTAGAAGGCAAGGCTACTGTGGTAATCACGGTTAAAGGTTCGCCGATTACTATCGAAGTAGACGGCACTGATGCCCCAATTACAGCTGGCAACTTCGTAGATTTAGTGCAAAAGGGTGTGTACGATGGTTTAGCTTTCCATCGAGTTGTGCGCGAACCCCAACCGTTTGTAGTTCAAGGGGGCGATCCTCAAAGCAAAGACCCGAAATTTCCAGCAGATAGACTAGGAACAGGTAGCTATATTGACCCAAAAACGGGCAATGCTCGTTATATACCTTTAGAAGTTAAACCCAAAGGTTCAGATACTCCAATTTACAATAAACCATTTGATGCTACTGCTCAACCCGTCGTATTGCCCCATAAACAGGGTGCACTAGCGATGGCGCGATCGCAATCACCCGATTCAGCTTCTGCCCAGTTTTACTTTGCTTTGGCAGATTTGGCGTTCTTAGATGGTAACTACGCCGTGTTTGGCAATGTCACTCAAGGTTTTGATGTCGTAAACAAAATTCAGCAAGGCGATCGCATTGACTCTGCTAAAGTCACCCAAGGTGCTGAAAATCTGAAAACACCAAGGCAATAAGAGAAAAAGGGCAGGGGGAGCAGGGGGAGATGAGGGAGCAGGGGGAGATGAGGGAGCAGGGGGAAATAAGCGAGTAAAGAAAGCAAACAAACGATTATTCTTCCTTATCTCCCTCATCCCCCCAAATTGCAAATTGGTTAAGGTTTGTGTCACTGGTATTGGTTTAATTTCCGCTTTGGGTGGAAGCTTAGAGAATAGCTGGCAAAATTTAATTGCAGGTAAATCTGGAATTCGATTACATCAACCATTTCCAGAACTTACACCACTTCCTCTAGGTTTGATTGGTCAAAAACCATCTCAGTTAACAATGTTGACTCAGATGGTTGTTGCTTCTGCTTTGCAAGATTCTAGTTTAGTTTCACCTTTAACTGATTGTGCTGTAGTCATTGGATCGAGTCGCTCTTATCAAGCGTCTTGGGAAGTTCTGGCGCGGCAAATGTATGAAGATGCGGCAAATTTGCCCGTGTCCTCTTTTGGAAATTGGCTAGATACATTACCTCATATCAATGCGATCGCAGCTGCAAGACAAATAGGTACATCGGGGATAGTTTTGGCACCAATGGCAGCTTGTGCCACTGGAATTTGGTCTATTGCCCAAGCAGCTTTACTTATCCAAACTGGGCAATGTCAACAAGCGATCGCAGGTGCAGTGGAAGCACCAATTACACCCCTAACTTTGGCTGGGTTTCAGCAGATGGGTGCTTTGGCGAAAACTGGGGCTTATCCGTTTGATTTGCACCGGGAAGGCTTAGTGTTGGGTGAAGGCGCGGCTGTGTTTGTCTTAGAATCAGCAGAGTTGGCGAAACAGCGTCAAGCAAGAGTGTATGGTGAAATTCTCGGTTTTGGCTTAACTAACGACGCATATCATGGTAATTCACCAGAACCTGAAGGGAAAAGTGCGATCGCTGCCATCAAACAATGTCTAAAACGTAGTTGTCTCTTACCAAACGATATCGATTATATTCATGCTCATGGCACAGCTACTCTGCTAAATGACCAGATGGAAAGTATGGTAATCCAGCGTTTATTTCCCCAAGGCGTGGCAGTTAGTTCTACCAAGGGAAGCACAGGTCATACATTAGGAGCGTCGGGAGCATTAGGTGTAGCTTTTTCTCTCATGGCGCTAAAGCATCAAATATTACCACCTTGTATAGGATTGCAGCAGCCAGAGTTTGATTTAGATATCGTGACAGCAGCACGTCTAAGTAAAATTCGGCAGGTACTATGTTTGAGTTTTGGCTTTGGGGGACAGAATGCTGCGATCGCGTTAGCAAGGTAAAATAGTCTGTTAAACATGATTGATAAGCTTTTTTTAAGCATTAGTTGCAAAGATATAAGCAATTGCTGCTAACGTTGAAACATTTATAAGTTTTGTTTAAGCATTTCTTGCAAAGATATAAGCAATTGCTGCTAACGTTGAAACATTTGTTGCAAAGGTTTAAACATTTGTTGCTAACGTTGAAACATTTATAAGTTTTGTTTAAGCATTTATTGCAAAGATATAAGCAATTGCTGCAAAGGTTTAAACATTTGTTACTAACGTTGAAACATTTACAAGTTTTGCTTAAGCTTTTCTTGCAAATGCTCAAGCAATTGTTACTAACGTTGAAACATTTACAGGTTTTGCAATACCTTTGCGAATTTACAAGGGTTCAACCAAATTTTTATTTTGCTAAAGGGTCTTAAATCCACTTATTCATGCGCCAGTCATACAGAATACCCAACTGAATTCTGATGCCTTGGCGCAGCATCTTTGGCTTTGCTTCTAACTCCTGAATTCTGTTTGATAAAAATGTAACAAAAACTACAATATTCCTATTTTCCCAAAAAACAAGGATAAGCTAGGCATATATGAGATCCGGTTCGTAAAGATACCGTGATTAGGAGAAAATTTTATGATTTCAAAATCCCTATTGCTGCCAGAACCAGCTTCTCCAGGGCATATATGCCCATTTGACCAAGCCTGTAGCTACTTAGAAGCAGCAGCTAAAGAATTAAATTTAAATCAGGGTTTGCTGGAAATTCTCAGCCACCCACGTAAGGTTGTCACGGTTTCCATTCCCGTGAAACTAGATAATGGGGAAATACAAGTTCTTGCTGGACATCGTGTGCAACACTCCGATGTTTTAGGCCCATACAAGGGCGGAATTCGTTACCATCCGGCTGTGACACTGCGGGAAGTATCTGCTCTAGCAATGCTGATGACTTGGAAATGTGCCTTGTTAGGTATTCCTTACGGTGGTGGAAAGGGTGGCATTGCTATAGATCCAAAACGCTACAGTGTTGGTGAATTAGAGCGAATTAGCCGCCGTTATATTAGCGAGTTAATTAAAGATATTGGGCCTTCCGTAGATATTCCTGCACCAGATATGGGTACTTCTGCTCGTGAGATGGCTTGGATGATGGACACTTACTCTGTAAATGTTGGTCATGCTGTACCGGGGGTTGTAACTGGGAAACCCCTTTCGATTGGTGGTTCCCTGGGACGGGAAATGGCAACCGGACGTGGCGTGATGATTATTGTGCGTGAGGCGCTGGCACAGCAAGGTAAAGCTTTAGCAGGGGTGCGAGTAGCTATTCAGGGTTTTGGTAACGTTGGTAGTGCCGCAGCAGAATTATTATATGAAGCAGGCGCGAAAATTATCGCGGTTTCAACTGGTGCTGGTGGAATATTTTCCGAAGTTGGTCTTGATATTCCCAAGTTAAAAGTCTACGCTGCTGAAAATCGCAAGAGTATTGTGGGTTTCCCGCAATCTGTACCAATTAGCAATGCAGATTTATTAACTTTACCGTGTGATGTCTTAATACCAGCGGCTTTGGAGAACCAAATCACTGAAGAAAATGTGAATCAGGTGCAGGCGCGAATTGTCGCAGAAGCAGCTAACGGCCCAGTTACTCTTGAGGCTAACTTGGCATTAGAGGCGCGGGGTGTGACAGTGCTACCAGATATTTTGGCGAATGCTGGTGGTGTAGTAGTCAGTTATTTGGAGTGGGTGCAGGGTCTTTCTTACGTATTTTGGGATGAAGAGCGCGTCAACCGCGAAATGGAACATTTGATGGTACAAGCTTACCATCGGGTGATTCACCAGTCGGAGGTACGGCAAATTTCTTTAAGGTTAGCAGCTTACACTTTAGGAGTAGGTAGAGTGGCTCAGGCGCTGACTGATAGAGGTCTTTATCCTTAAGATTTGGACATACACAGCAGTTTTTAATTGAATAGAGAACATATAAGGGCACAACAATATATTGTGCCCTTATATGTTCTCATTCTTAAACCAACCTTATGACTGCCCAGAAGGTTCAGCAGCATGAATCAGGTCTGGCTTTTGGTCAGTAGGAGGACGCTCAATAGTTTGGGCTGATGTGGGACGTTGATGGCGTAGTTTACCGCCGCAGGCATCGCGAGTTTTTATCTGCACAGGTTGACCAGTTTCAATTGACTGATAAAGTGCTTGAATAATACTAACATCAATCAACCCTTCCGTTCCAGATGGCTCTGGGTCTTTATTTTGCAGAATACAATCAGAGAAGTAGGTAAATTCAGCTGCTAATTGATCGTGATCCTCAAAAGTTCGCTCTTGAGTTTCACCATTAATTGTCAGGTAATGCTTGATTTCTCCCTGCCAAGCATAAGCAGGTTTTACTCGTAAATCGCCTTGAGTACCTACAACCTGATAGGTTGAAACACTTGCCCCTCCAAAGCTACAAATAAATGTTGCCAATCGTTCATTCGGGAAACGTAAGATGACACTAGCCATTTCTTCCACTTCGCTGAAGCGTTGTTCTCCATTATTGGCAGCTACAGCAAATACTTCAATTGGTTCATCTTGAAATAGATAACGTGCAGCATTAATGCAGTAGATGCCAATATCATAGAGCGTCCCACCACCTGTAACATCTCGTAAACGAATATTGCCTTCTTCCACTTGCTGAGTAAAAACTGAGTTGAAAATTCGTGGTTCACCAATTTGCTTTGAATGCAAAATTTCAACTGCTTGTAAATTGGCTTCTTCTAAATGTAAACGGTAGGCAATCATCAGCTTCACATTATTATCATTAGTAGCTTTAACCATTGCCTCACACTCTTCTTCTGTTACTGCCATTGGCTTTTCACATAATACATGAATTGCCTGATTAGCAGCTCGCACAGTATAGTCGCAATGCAAATGATTAGGCAGCGCAATATAAACTGCATCAACCTCGCCACTTGCCAAACAGTCTTCATACTCCTCGTAGGAGTAAGTATGCTCTATACCATACTTTTTGCTCAGTTCTTCGCTTTTAGTGGGGTCATCTGAAACTAGCGCCACTAATTCTGAGTTGTCGGTGTTGTCAAAGGAAGGTAAGGCAGCTTCTTGGGCAAACCAACCTAAACCAACAACGGCGTAACGAATTTTGCCCTTACCATTTGTAGTATTCATTTTTCTAATCTCTAAGGAAGAAACATTTTTGTAATTTATAGGGGTGAGAATTTGGAGGTTGATGAATGGGATCTCGTATATTCTGAATGACTTGGTAAATTAAAACCTCATTCTTTCAGTAAGCTTTAGTTTATACTTAAGGAATATTTGGGGTATTGCACCTTAACTGAAATTCATAACCTCAGTATGATGGATACTGAGTATGTAGCGTTAGCAGCCCAAAGCTATGACCCCAACCTTGAATTAATAGAAGTTGAATAAGTGTATGGTGATACAAATAGAATCAAAAACTCAGACTTTATACGACCAAGATTATTACCTTCTACCGTCATAGGCATCGCTCTAAGGTTTTAGTTTATTCAAAAAGAGCGATCGCACCAAATAATCATGTAATGGAAAGTGCGATCGCTCTGTGTCGCTTACATCAAAAGTGCGTAGTTATACTGTCGTAGGCATCGCTTCTCCTAGATCCCCGACTTCTTTAAGAAGTCAGGGATCTGAAGTAACTGATGTGTTAAAAGGGAATACTAAAGGCAACACCTCAGATTATTGCCTATGCCGCGACGACAAATTACCTTGCAACTTGGCAACTTTTATCATATCTATAATCGGGGTAACAATCGCCAAATAATTTTCTTTGAGCGTGAAAATTATATTTATTTTCTCTGCTTGATAAAAGAACATCTGATCGCCAATGCAGTAGATATTGTCGCTTACTGTTTAATGCCCAATCATTATCATTTTTTGGTTTATTTGAGAGATGAAACCCTGTCTGATGCCATGAAATCTCTCTCCCTCTCTTACACAAAGGCAATTAATAAGCGTTTTAATCGCTCTGGCGTATTATTTCAGGGAAGGTTTCAAAGTATTGAAATTTTACAAACTGATTATCTTGTCAATCTCTCACGCTACATTCATCTAAATCCAGTGAAAGCAGGACTGGTACAGCAACCCGGAGAATGGGAGTTTTCCAGTTATTTGGAGTATGCAGGATTACGAGCAGGAACACTACCCAAAACAGAGTATATTAAAACGCAGATTGAGCAAGAGTCAGCTTATCAGCAATTTTTGGCGGATCATAACCTACCTGATAGCACTGGCTTCAAAAGACTGTTGCTAGATGATTAGCCTGGGATATAGATCCCCGACTTCTCTAAGAAGTCGGGGATCTGAATGACGTGTGGTCAAAAGTGCGTAGTGCCGTGGGCATCGCATAAAATCATCGTGCCGTAGAAAGTGGAAGACTAGATCCCCGACTTCTTGAAGAAGTCGGGGATCTGAATGTTCTGTGGTAAAAAGTGGGATCGCTTCAAGCAATCTACTAATTAATCAAATAGTTCTTGTGTGCGTTCAAGATTAAATTTTTTCAAAAATCCATTGCTGACTGTGCCCTCTATGTTCATCAGCCAAAAGCACATATCTTTGGGAAAATACTGTGAATTACTAAGTTATTAGTTTGAGAAAGCGATCGCCATTGTTACTTTTACTGAGATTAGTTTTACTCGCCAAGAAAATCTACGAGTATCACCGCAAAAAACTTTGCGAAACCCCGCAAAATAATTTGCAGACTTACGAACCCATCTAAAAACCCAATTCTGCTAAGTGTTGAAGCATCGATTTATCCAGCAGCTATCAGGGTTCAGGTTCCAATTATGAAATTCCCCATACAAAGACTGCATATTATCCTCACCACAGTCTCTTTACTGTGCGGACTCAGTTTACCCGCCTTTGCTCAACAAATTTGGTCAGGAACAGGCAGAATTGTCAGTGGTGCAGCCAAATGTATTTTAGCGATCGCCAATGATGCCTCAATTATCAAACCTACCACCTATGAACGCCCAAAAGGTGGCTATGGCAGTAAGATGATGGATGCAATCGCCTCTGAACTTCCAGATGGTGTATGGAAAATGTCAGCTTTACCTGATGGATAAGTGCAAGTCACACTGAGTTGGCGTTTATCTTAAGTCGAGTTGAGTTAAGAAATTCATCCACACCAAACCCGATTAAAATAAATACGCAACTTGGACTTCCAATTGTATAGAAGCTCAATTGAGCTAGATTAAAAAAAATAGTAGGAGAGTTCGGCTAGTGTATGGTGAAACCAATAATACAATCAGCAACTCAAACCTTATACGACCAAGATTATTATCTGTGGCTGATGACAACCATCAACCAACTTCGCCCTGGTCAGTTTTTATCTGTAGATTTAGATAATTTGTTAGAAGAATTAGGAAGTATGGGTAGGAGCCAGAAGCGAATGGTGAAAAGTCTGTTAATTCGACTTTTTGAACATCTGCTTCAGCTCACATACTGGGATGTGGAACGGGAGCGCAATGAAGGACATTGGAAAGGGGAAATCAGAACTTTTCGTAGAGAGATTAAGGATGAACTCAAAGATAGTTCTAGTCTTAAACCTTACATTTTAGAAATATTTGATGAATGTTATCAAGATGCAAGGAAAGAAGCAAGCGATGCCTACGGCGGTAAACTACGCTCTCAACTTGCCATTGACATATTCCCCTCTATACCCATTGACTCTTTAGAACAAATCTTAGATGAAAACTGGTTTCCTGAATATAACCACAATCATCACGGTAAACCCGATTAAAATGAATACGCAACTTGGGTTTCCATAGGAGTATGCAGACGTGCAGCCGGACTTAATAGGCTTGGAAATTAGTAAGGGGGAACTGAGACGTTTGACTGGATTCGATCCAGAAGACGTTTTTCGACCCTCAGTTTTGCGAGATGGCAAAAAGCGATTAGGGTTTTTTATCAGTGAAATGCTGGTGACGCTGGCGCTAACGCCAATAATTGTAGGCTTTGTTTACGCTTTTATTATTCTGCCAACAATTGGTTCTTCAGTTCGACTAGGAATTCTTTTACTAATTTTAGTGCCAATGCCGATATTGGTGGGGCGATGGCTGTGGCGACAATTAACCTGTCCTGAAGGACTGACAATACTTTTAGATGAAGTTGATAAATATCATGACCTAGTTGCTGCCATCGATATCAATGACCAATTGGCAGCATCAGGAAACGTAGAAAGCAGTATCCATGACCGAGATAAAGTAACCGCCGCCCTGCAACTAATTCGAGAAGATTTAGTCCGCGCTCTGAAAACGGAACGAATTTTGCGAGATAATAAAAAATTGCTTGCAAATAACCAAGAGTTATTTGTGAATAATTTAGCTAGTCTGCGAGCTTTACAAGTTAGTAGTCAAGCAGGCGAATATGCTCAACTGCTAAATCAATCATTGCAAATTGCGATCGATGTCCAAGCAGAAATCAGAAAATTGCAGAAAGGCTGAGTAGAGATTACCTCTGTTGATGAATTTCCCAGAAAACAATCGCCCCGTTGACTTAAATGAGCAACAAACCCAAAATAATTGTCCTGGATGATGACCCTACAGGTTCTCAAACAGTCCACAGCTGCTTGCTGCTAATGCACTGGGATGTGGACACTCTACGCATAGGTTTGCAGGATGATTCCCCGATTTTCTTTGTGCTGACTAATACTAGATCGCTCACGCCAGAGTCAGCCGCATCTGTCACTAAAGAAGTTTGCCATAACCTGAAAATCGCTTTGAATGCTGAAGGAATTGACGATTTTTTGATTGTCAGCCGTTCTGATTCTACTTTGCGGGGGCATTATCCCATTGAAACAGATGCGATCGCCCAAGAACTCGGCCCTTTTGATGCTCATTTTCTCGTCCCAGCTTTTTTTGAGGGTGGACGCATCACCCGCGACAGCGTGCATTATTTGATGATTGGTGGTGTACCCACCCCAGTCCATGAAACCGAATTTGCCCGTGATTCAGTCTTCAGCTACCATCACAGTTACTTACCCAAGTACGTCGAAGAAAAAACTCAAGGACGAATTAGTGCTGAAGCAGTAGAAAGGTTTCTCCTAGCTGATATTCGCGCTGGTAGTTTGGAACGATTGTTACAACTTTATGGTAATCAGTGCGCTGTTGTAGATGGTGAAACTCAAGATGATCTCAACCGCTTTGCAGTAGATATATTAGCAGCTGCAAGTCAAGGGAAACGCTTTCTATTTCGCAGTGCAGCAAGTATTTTAACTGCTTTAGCCGCTTTACCACCCCAACCCATTGCTGCCGAAAACATGGGCGAGTACGTGCTACAAGGCAAACCAGGTGCAGTGATTGTTGGTTCCCATGTGAAAAAGACTACCCAGCAATTAGAGGCGCTGTTGCAAGTAGAGGGAACTGTAGGAATCGAAGTGAATGTAGCGCGATTACTTGATGATGCAAATCAATCTGCGGCATTGCTAACTGAAATTCAAGAAAGTACACGAGCGGCACACAAAGCTGGCAAAACACCAGTGGTTTATACTAGCCGTCAGGAACTGAATTTTAAAGATGTCAAGACACGATTGGAGTTTGGAGAACAAGTTTCAGGTTTATTGATGGATATTGTCCGCAGTTTACCATCTGATATAGGATTCTTAATCAGCAAGGGTGGTATTACTTCTAATGATGTTTTGAGTACTGGACTAGCTTTAACTTCAGCCCGTTTACTCGGTCAAATTTTAGCTGGTTGTTCAATGGTGTTAACGCCATCCGATCATCCTCAATTTCCTGATTTGCCTGTGGTGCTGTTTCCAGGTAACGTTGGCGATGCTGATGCCTTGGGGACAGTTTATCAGAGGTTAACCGTGCCAATTTAAGATTTTAGATTTTAGATTTTAGATTAAAGAATCTTTTGGTTCATGTCAGACTAACGTCTTGCTAGGCACTTTCAACCCTTGTGAGTGACACCAATCCAAAATCTAAGTTGCGCTGGAAGCGCACCAAAGGTGCGACCTAAAATCCAAAATTTGTTGTCTTTTGGCTAGTACTGCATGACTTCTGATTCTACGATTCCCAATCGAAAGTCAAATTCTGCACTTCCTAATGCAGAATCAAACTCTATCCTTTCTGAGATAGAGGTAAATTCTACTGTTTCTGATGTAGAGTCAGATTCTATCCTCCCAGATGCTGAGTTAAAATCTGTCCTGCTTTATTTAAAATCAAATACCGTCCTTGGGGATGTAGAGTCAAATCCTACTGATCCAGATGTAGAGTCAACAAATACTGATGCCGGATCGGATTTTATCCTGACTGATTTAAATCCCAATGAGTTAGCATTACCAGGGCATCGTGCAAATGATAATACTCAAGTCCAGTTAAAAAGTAAGGAGGGACGACTTTTATTAATTTTGCCCTTGGAATCTCAAGTATCTGCCTCAGAACTCACTTGGTCTGATATTTGGCAACAAATAAGGCAACGTCTGAGTGCAGGCGATCGCTTCCGTGTATCTAATACACCTGTGCATTTAATGGCACAAGACCGTTTGGTAGATGCTAGACAACTCCAAGAACTCGCCGAGGCTTTGAGTGAAGTCCAACTCCGACTGATATCTGTCTCGACGAGTCGGCGGCAAACGGCGATCGCTGCCGTCACATCAGGGTATTCAGTAGAACAATTACAGCCCATAACTTCCCTGAGTTCTGAGCCAACAGCTATAGCAATCCCCCAAGAAGATGCCCTCTATTTAGAAATGACAGTCCGCTCTGGAGTAGAAATTCGTCATCCTGGGACAGTAATTCTCTTGGGAGATTTAAATCCAGGTGGTATTGTAATTGCAGATGGAGATATTATTATCTGGGGTCGCCTACGTGGAATCGCTCATGCTGGGGCTGGAGGCAATCGTGAGTGTCTGATAATGGCCTTGCAAATGGAACCAACCCAACTGCGGATCGCAGATGCTGTAGCTAGAGCACCAGAAAAACCGCCAATGCAGTTTTTTCCAGAGGTGGCACATATTACGCCCCAAGGAATTCGGATCGCTAGGGCGACTGATTTTTCCAGAAACCAATTCACCAAGAGCAATCAAGAACCATAAATATTTACTTAAAGAATGAAGTATATAAGTAAGGATGAAATAAAACAAATATTCATGCCTCACCCTCATCAGGGAGAACAGATATTTCTTCATACTTGATACCATACTTCATACTTTATACTGCAATTTACTGTTTTATATTTCCTGAACCCTCATTGACCGCATTTCTATCATGACTCGCATTATTGTGATTACCTCCGGTAAAGGAGGAGTGGGTAAAACCACAGTTTCAGCAAATTTGGGTATGGCTTTAGCCAAAATGGGGCGTCAAGTTGCTTTAGTTGATGCGGATTTTGGTCTGAGAAATTTGGATTTGCTGTTAGGGCTGGAAAACCGCATCGTTTATACTGCGGTAGAAGTCTTAGCCAGAGAGTGCCGTTTAGAACAAGCCTTAGTGAAAGATAAGCGCCAACCCAATCTCGTACTCCTGCCGGCAGCCCAAAATCGCTCCAAAGATGCAGTCACACCCGAACAGATGAAGTTATTGGTGAATGCACTAGCGCAAAAATATCAGTACGTAATAATTGATAGTCCTGCCGGGATTGAAAATGGGTTTAAAAATGCGATCGGCCCGGCCAAAGAAGCGCTAATTGTCAGCACACCAGAAATTTCTTCAGTTCGCGATGCCGATCGGGTAGTAGGGTTACTAGAAGCACAAGGTATCAAGCGTGTTCATTTAATAATTAACCGCATCAGACCCGCAATGGTGCAGGCAAATGATATGATGTCAGTGCAAGATGTTCAGGAACTTCTCGCCATTCCCCTGATCGGGGTAATCCCTGACGACGAGCGTGTTATTGTATCTACCAATCGTGGCGAACCCTTAGTGTTAGCGGAAAATCCCTCTTTAGCTGCCACAGCCTTTGAGAACATTGCTCGTAGATTAGAAGGAGAAAGTGTCGAATTTCTGGAGATCGACTCGTCCCAAGACAGCATCTTCGCCCGCCTACGAAGGTTGTTGTGGACAAAGATTGTTTAACTTACCTTTCCAGTCTCCGCCCCAGACCTATTCGTAATGATTGAACTTCTAGAAAAACTTTTTTTTCGCGGCCCTGATAGCAGTCGAACTCAAGTTAAACGTCGCCTGCAATTGGTGATTGCTCACGATCGCGCTGATATAGACCCTCAAACGTTGGAAAAAATGCGGAAAGAGATCCTAGATGTAGTCTGTCGCTATGTTGAAGTTGAGACAGAGGGCTTAGAGTTCTCCTTAGAAAGCAACCAACGAACCACAGCTTTAATCGCCAACTTGCCTATCCGCCGGGTGAAGGGTGCTATACCAGAGTGGGAGAGAGGTGATAAGTCTCTCTAGTTTTAATTTTAAGTATTTTTATTTATGATCTAGTCAAATTGTTTGTTCGTAATAAGGACTAAAGTCCTGGCTTTGAGGACTAAAATCTTCACAACAAACTGCTTTTTATAAGTAGGTTGGCACAATAAAACCAAACTATGTGAAGAAAGATAAACTAGACTAAAACCCTTTCTTAAGAAACCGTATTTGCTTCGGGCTGGGGAACAAGCTCACGGCAATCGCTCGAATAATTGTCATCGCAGTAGTACCAGTGATATCACTGACAACTTTATGCAGCTGCACGTTCATCTGGGTTAAAGTATGACTGCATCCGTTGAATGTGAACACAAGCACTTTTGATCGGACTATCCCGGTGGCGGATATACAGCAGTTTTCATTTGCATGAAGTACAAAGTTACGGGTTTTGAGGCAGGAGGCAGGAGGCAGGAGGCAGGAGGTAGAAACTCTTTATATTTGATAAATCAGTCTTGGTTGTATCTCACTTACTTGCAATCTGCTGTAACTTTGCAAAGCTTCTGTCACTTTCTGGATATTATGAATAAAAGAATCAAAAGATAAAACTCTACAAGTTAAGTATAGTAAAAGCTATCAATCTAGGTTGGGTTGTAGCTTGCTTCCCCGTAGGGGTACGGTAGTGAAACTCAACATTAACAAAGAGCAAATGTTGGGTTTCGTTCCACCTACAGATATTATAAGTGTTTAACCAAACCTGATATAACTCCTGCTTTACCTAAATTCTCCTCCTTCCCATATCTGAAGTTGTCTTTCAGCGGCAACTATGCAATTGAGATGCTTGGGTGGATACAAAAAATGATCGTAAGCTAATGCCATCTGTCTAGCAGCTTCAGTATATGGCACTCGTCCTATTCCTGTACCCAATCCAGGACAAGCAATGGTGTTAATTTTTTGCTTGGCGTGTTGGTTATGGTGGCGAACTGCCAGCAGCATCGCCCACATCGCTATATAAGAAATATCTGTCCCAGCAATAATCATGGGAACTCGCATCGTAGGGGTATGAGCCAAAAAAGGATGCTTGTAATGACGTGTTTCCACAATCATTGATGTTCCTACAGGCTGTTCACCCAAATAATCCTCAAGAATGCGCTGCTGGACTCTTGCCATTAAAGAGTGACCGAAAAAACGGATAATTGCCGCATCTATGCCACCATCCATCATTCCAAAAGAATTAGCAGGGCTGACCACACAATCAAAATCTGGCAACCACTCGAAGTAGTTATTCACTATTTCTACATTAGGTAAATAATTAAAATGCTGTTGAAAGGCTGCACACAACAAAGAGTCAGGAGCTACCAATATCAATTTCAAGCTTTATTTCCTCCGCTTGAATACCTATTTTAAAGGTCAGCTAGGGCAAATATCAACGGTTTTAAGGATGTATTCAAAACCTTTCCCCTTTAACCGAACCCAATTAAATAGTATTGCTATTATTCCCGAAACAGCTTATTCACTCTACAATACCTGTGCCAAAACAAGAGCCTACAAAAATTTTGGCAAAACTGGCAAATGTATAAGCTTTAAGAAAAATTGTAGGTTGGGTTAAGCAAAGCGCAACCCAACAAAGCCCCGGAAATGTTGGGTTTCGTTCCTTAACCCAACCTACACACTACACACTTTAAGGCTTTTGGCGCTAACCCAAGCGTATTGAGGTCTTGGGGCACAAATGAATCCTCCGGTCTTCGTTGTACTAAGCACTGCATAGCCTTAACTGAACCGTATTGCATTAGGGATATATAAAAAAATCCCGTTGTCAGCAGTGACGATAACGGGAGGATGTAGGATTTTTTATAATCTATCGATAGGCAACTTGTGGGCCTGCCCAAATTTCTGTCACCTTTTTACCAAAAGTAATCGGCTGATCTTGGTCTGTTGTGGGTAAAGTCTTACCATCATTAGCGACTTGCATTAATGGCCAGTTTTCCTCACCTAATTCACCTGCACGGAACAATACATGATCTGGTTGCTTTTTACTCCAGCCTAACAATACGGCAATTTTTTCATGTTCTTCGTCACTAACAGGAGCAACTGTGTTAGCGTGATTTTTTTGCCGATCCCAAATCACTGCACTATCTGTAGAATCACCTGTGTTAAATATACCTTCAAACTTGCGTGCTAAGAAGCGATCGCCTTTTTCTGACCAGCTAACTGGAACTAATACCCCAATTTGACCACTCGGATCAGTTTCTGCTGACGACTCCGCTTTTACTGCCTTTACCTTTAATAAAGGATCGCTAACTGGAGTTGTTGAAGCC
The DNA here is from genome assembly GCF_034531255.1 of Nostoc sp. ChiQUE01b. Lineage (NCBI taxonomy): Bacteria > Bacillati > Cyanobacteriota > Cyanophyceae > Nostocales > Nostocaceae > Nostoc > Nostoc sp. ChiQUE01b. The sequence goes on from NZ_JAVRBM010000096.1 coordinate 16,491, forward strand.
ATCACCCACAATTTCTTAGTGTGCATATCTTGGACAAACATAACACTGGTGACACGGCTGTTGTACATTTGGGGTTTTACCTCCAGTTGCACCCGGCTATAAATAGCATATTTACCATCTGGAGAAATCACGGGTACGCTGCGATAGTGACGCACTCCAGAACCACCATTAGAAGCAATAGCTTCTTGAGTTGCTGTAATCCATTTCCAAGGAATCGGATGAGGACTACCGATGGGATCTATTTGTTCTGCTTGCGACTCATTAACTGTTTCCACAACAGGTATTTCGGTCGTTGTGGTTGATTGAGATTCTCTAATAGTTGGTGCTACTTGAGTTGCTATCAATGATTCAGTAAAAGACTTTTCTCTAGAGAGATAATTTTCTTGTCCTTTTAAAGACTTGACATTAGCAGCTTTAAGTTTGCGTATTAAATTAAGTTGACCAACAGGAACATCTGTTGATGGTGCGAGTTCAACTGCTGCCAAAGAATCGGGAACAGTTACATCGCTTAAATCTAAATCGCTGCTTGACAGATAATTATCTACTTGAGCTGAAGACTCAATTTTATTCGCTGGTAATACTTGCGGTTCCTGAACAGCAGTACTTTGTGTTAGCACAGAGTCAAATTCTTCTGTTATCGATTCGATTTGATCTGTTTTTAATGTTTCAGCTATCTCAGGTTCCCCAACTACAGCTATTTCCTTTGATACAGAGTCAGATTCTCCAGCCATCGAAGTTAGTTTATGTACTTCGGATCTTACTGGGATCGAGTGAGCCGATGCTCCTAATAAAGGTGCAAGTAGTATCACAACGACAACATAATTGAGAAATGGTTGTGTGCGGAACCATCCTGACAGCAAAAGGGGTTTAAGCATTTGTAGACTCTCTAGAGGGGGCAATTGCTATGTGAGAAGCAATACATCAACAGCAGTGGGGCAGGTGGTAGTTATATGTATAACAAGAAACTAAAACTAATGACGAAATAATATCTTCAAAGTTTGCAGAGTTTTACAAAAATTAAGTATCATTGTCTACACCTTTTCTTACTGAGGTACTGAATATTTTTTGGCAAAAATATGCGAGTATAGTAAATATGCTGAGAACTCAGTAATTACTACACGATATATAATGTCGCTATACTCCACCACACCAAAAATAATTCTTAGTTAAGAAATATTTCGGGTATAGTTTGAGGAATGAGGCTGGCAAATAAGAGTCAGATAACTTAGTTTTATCGGGGATCGTACTAGCGATCGCTAGTACACAGCAAATAAGCTAGGTTAGCCACTAAATATAACAGCGCAAACCCTCATGATGGTAAACGTGAGGCGTTAATTAAAAACCTGGGAAAGCGGACGCATAATACATCATACTCAGAAGATATTGCTATCAGCAACCCAAAGTTATAAATTGCTATCTAAACTATAAAAATAGTTAAAAGACGCAATAATCTTTCGGAAATTTAACTACATTTAAAGCTAATTTCGGGAAGACGATCAAGAACACAACAAAATTCACTCGGTAGATGCTCTAGCGACTCGCAAAGAAAAACCACTAAGTGATTAGTTTCACTAGAGGCAAATGCGGCTGATACTAGCTGTTACGCTTGTCAACTTAACCCGGCAAGTTAATCAAGCAGCCTTTGGTTTCATGAATACGAAAATATTGTACCACCAAACAGCCAATATTATTTACAGCTAACAACTGTATTTTGCAGCTGCGTCCCAAATACAGGAGCCTGCTAGATGCTGGCTGAGTGAATTCTATTTCAACATGCAACTTAAATGTTGTCAGTTATTAGGGGCGCACTTACGATTAACTAATGACTCACAACTAACAACTAATTATTAATGAAAATTGTATTTTTTGGTACACCCCAGTTTGCTGTACCCACCTTGGAAAAGTTATTGAATCATTCAGAATTTGAGATGCTGGCGGTTGTCACCCAACCAGATAAACGCCGGGAACGCGGAAATAAACTTACACCAACACCAGTAAAAGCGATCGCTACTGCTCACAATTTACCAGTATGGCAACCCGAACGGGTGAAAAAAGACACTGAAACTTTAACCAAACTCAAACAATTAGATGCAGATGTGTTTGTTGTTGTCGCTTATGGACAGATTTTATCGGCAAAAATCTTAAATATGCCGAAATTGGCTTGCATTAATGTGCATGGCTCGATTTTACCTAAATATCGCGGTGCAGCGCCGATTCAGTGGTGTTTGTATAACGGTGAGAAAGAAACGGGGATCACCACCATGTTAATGGATGTGGGGATGGATACCGGTGCAATGCTCCAAATAGCCACTACACCGATTGGATTACTGGATAATTCCCAAGATTTAGCCGACAGACTAGCAGAAATCGGTGGGGATTTGTTGGTGGAAACTTTGTTGAAGTTGGAACGTAAAGAAATTCAACCAATTCCCCAAGATAATTTAGCAGCTACTTATGCGCCTCTGATTCAAAAACAAGATTATGCTTTGGATTGGTCAAAAAGCGCGATCCAATTACACAATCAAATTAGAGGCTTCTACCCTAACTGCACGGCTACCTTTCGCGATCACCTGTTGAAAATTACTGCTTCTGCTCCTCTTGGTTCTGTAAGCGATCGCGATCTCCCAGCAGAATTACAAGAATTAATACATAAATTGCCTGATTTGTCAAATGTATCAGATCAACCGGGAGTTGTAGTCAGCATTGTCAAAGGAATTGGCGCAATCGTCCAAACTGGGGAAGGTTTATTGCTGTTGCGAGAGGTTCAGTTAGCCGGTAAACGTCCCCAGTCGGGATGGGATTTTGTTAATGGTACGCGCTTAACTGTGGGAGAAGTTTTTGGTGCGGGTAGTTGAGGGGGATGAGGGAGAATAACTCCTAACACCTAACTCCTAACTCCTAACTCCTAACTTTTCATAAAAGCGGCAAGATTCGCAAGGGCCATCTGGGTTGACTGCACAGCGAATAAGTTCTGAATGAGCATTGTAGCAGCAGGTGGCATCACCGATTACCCAACGTCCTGCTACCAAACTTTTCTCAGATGGTCGTTTAGCAGACTGTACATAAATGGCAATATTATGCAAGCGGTAGCGCCCAGCTTGAAGTTTGTATCTATGGCGACGCTCTAAAACCGCGTAGGTTTTACCTTGAAAATCGAGATAGTTTCCGGGTTGGGGTGTCCAATCAAGTTGCACTCTACCAAGGGATTCACGCGGGTGTGTCAGAATCACCTCAGTTTGTAAAGAGTTTGGCTCCATAAGCTTATGTGATTTGATTTACATTATAAAGATGGTATCGCGATCGCTTTCTTTAGCTTACCGAATTTAGATTACAATTGATGATCAACTAGATTTCCAAGAAATATACATACAGTAAGGATGCACTGCTGTGCTACCCTACAGATTACGGCAACCAAAAGTCAGGCAGGATAGATTTACTCAATTTACGCAAAGTTTGGTTGAGCGATCGCGCCACTTGGATATGCACTTCATCCTCTTCTACAGCTAAAATCTCAGATGGCTGACCTTTTCCTAAATAAGACACTACCAAATTCGCCGCCTCCAAACCAGTAACATAAGCTTTTTCCTGCGACCAGGAACCATGACGGTTCACAATCCAATCTCCACTCATAAACACATTCTCAAAACTTGTCTTAGCGGGCAACATATAACGATAGCTACCAGGTGCAAAGTGAGTCACCGCTTGAGGTAGCCGAATTACACTACTATCAATTATCTTTGCCTCCCCAAATGCTGGTATACAAGTTGCTAAATAACCCTGAACTATTGCTAAAATCTCCTCATCACTCAAATTGAGAAACTGATTCGCGTGATAGAAATCAGCTTCAATCACTGTTCCTGGCTCATCCCGATATTCATCATGTAGAGCATTCAAATCAAAAAACGTCCAACCTGTAGTTGCGTCGAATCCAAAACAAGCATTAGAAGGGCGAGGAATATCAATTTTACGGTCAAACCATAGTCGCGTTGCTAAAACATCAATTGCTCCTAAATTGCTCAAATTACGGAATTCTTCACGACTTTGTAAACTCAAGCTAGTTGAGACAATTTTCTTCATCCCTGTGATTCCAACCGCAAAAATCACGGCATCTGCATCAAAAACTTCATCACCACAAACCACACCCTTGGCTCGATGATTACTATCAACAATTAAATCTGTAACCCGACGCTTGGGCAACACTCGCACACCAGCTTTTTCGATACGTTCCACCCAAGGACGAAATATCTTTTCTCCGACAGTTCCCCGACACCAAACCACATCAAAATCGGGTTGATGAGCCAGAATAAAAAAGTAAAGCATCCCTAAAGTTGCGGCGGCTGAACATTGTTCGCCAGGGGCAAATAAGCCCACTAATAACATCGGTTCAAAAGCCTCGCGGTAAAGTCGGAAAGAAACGTTAAAGTCTTTAAACAATTCACGGGCGGTGACAAAATCATAGCGCCGCCAAGCTGCATCAGAATTGTCAAAATCAACAACCGCATAAAGTAAAGGCAGAGCGCTGAGACGGTCAATTAGTGGCAGCCGCTTAAACTGAGTGTAGAGAAAAGTTCCCAGTGGCGAGGGGAGTCGCGGTAAATCTTGAAAAATTGGTGATTCAACTTCTAAACCTGCTGGCGAATATTGCGAAGAACGAGTCCAAGTAGTAAAAGGATTAATTTCTAATTCATTGATTAAAGAAAAAATATTTTTGTAAGGATACCAGAACCCATGAATGCCAGCTTCAACAGATTTTCCGGCTGCCGTTTGCCAACCTGCTACCAATCCACCGGGATAGGGGCCTGCTTCGAGAAGTGTCACATCATAACCTTGTTTTGCCAAATGGTAGGTTGCTCCTAAACCAGCCCAACCAGCACCGACAACTACCACCCGTTTTTGTTGTAACCCTGCTACCATCGCAGCCTCCAATTGTTGCAGTCCATCAACTAATGTATCCGAACTTGTGTTTTGATTGAGCAAGAGTTGATTATTATAGCGATTTTCCTTTGGATGCAATGGGCGCTTTGGTAGCGTATTTGTGCAGCCTCACTATTTTCCATCGAATTTAAAATAACTTATAGACTTAAAAAAGGCTCAGGAGAAGCAGTTCAGTAAAAATCACTTGCGGATAATGCTGAGTTAAGAGTATAACAGAAAACAGACTTAACTATTCATGAGGAATAATCATAATGAGTCAATTAGCAAATGTAAAATTTAGTCTGAATGACTTTGAATTGCGAGATGGCATTTATTTTCCGAGCGACTATGAACAATTAACTAATACTCAACATAAAAAAACATGGGATGCAATTGGTAAAACATATTATGGCTCCCAAAAAATTGAAAAAGTTGCAGCGACATCGCCCATTAAACAAGATTACACTCTGCTAACTGGTACGCCTGGAGGTACTTGGAACAAATTTCCGTTGAATAAATCTGTTGGTTCTATTCTGGAAATTGGTTCTGGTTATGGTCGCGCACCTTTACATCTCTCGAAAGCGAAAAATCTGAAATGCGAGAAATATTACGGCATTGATATTTCTGAACCTTTATTGCGGCGGTTAATCAAAGTTAAACAAGAATACAATTTTTTTCCAGAAGCTGAATTTAACTTGATTTGTACTTCTGCGGAGACATTGCCTTTAGAAGATAATTCTATAGATTTGGTAATTTCTAACTGCGTCTTTATGCATATCCCAGATGCCCAATTAAGAAATTTATTGGCTGATATCTCTCGTGTGCTAAAACCTGGTGGAATTTTTGTTTTTAATCATTCCTTTCACAATAAGTCCTGTCCTTCTCATATTATCCATAATTTTATCAGAAGGCTGAACCCATTTGTGAGAAATCCAGTTTATCTCAAGCAATATTCAGCTGCTGAAATAGAAGAAATGTTAGCTACTGCTGGTATGAAAGCCAAATGTCCACAATACATTGTCGAACCAACAGCAGAATATGCAATTTTGCCGGAAACCATCAAAGGGATTCCGGTGCCGTTTGCTAATGCTATCAACAGAAGTCTCAAGCCATCGGATAGTTTAAAAGAAACTTTGGCTTACGGTTTTAGTGCCTACAGTACTCAATTGGACTGATTAAGAAACTATCTGGTTGTCAAATAAACGGAATATAAATAATCTACATGAGCACAACAATGTTGTGCTTTTACTTTTACAATAAATGCCTTTTAATTCCAATAATTATCCGTAGATGATTATGATATCGTGTCTGATTAACTAGTTATAATTCAATACGCTTGAGTTAAGGGTTATTGGCGTAGTTTTTCAAGAAGCCATAAATCGCGTCTATACATCAGGGTTTTGGGCTTATCTGAACTGTATTGATTTTTAAATCAAAACCTTCTCGACAACAAATAATGTCATAGTAAACTACAGATTTAATAGATTGCCAAAAGGGCATCAATATTATGCCAGTGATTAAATTTAAAATCATCAGTAGTAATGCACTGATAAACATTTCATTTTCATTAGCCCAATCTCTAAATAACAATAGGGAGATTAGTTGTATTAAAATATTGAATCCTCTACTATAAATCAACCATCCTAAAATTTGTATAGGTAAAGTAATTACAAATGATATGAATATAATAGCAATAATCCGCCATGTTAAACCCTTGCTTAGTTGTCTACTTCTCTTAATTGCGCCAATGAAGTTAGTATCATCTTCTATTGCTAGAGGTAAATCAGTAATGAATAAACGCGAGTAAAACCACAGAGGGCTGAAATAAACAGCTATAGCTGTCGGAATAATGATGATTCTAAATATAGTATTATCAAAGGGATTTGCTTGATTGATTGGTTGAGATATGGCACCAAAAATTATTGCTAATATTCCATATATTATTCCAGCAATTATTGAAATTCCAATGTAAAAAATAAAAAATTGTAATAAACATATTAATATAACTAAAATTGCAGTTATGAGAAACTGCCAAAATCTTTTTTTAATCTGAATTTTGGCAACTTTTGAGCTTTCAGGCTGACCACTAATTTCACTAAACGCTAAACGGGAAATTAAACCAGCGAGCGCATAAAATTTTGCCCATCCATAAATCGGGACTATTAGCCATAAATGGGCAAATAATGACAAGCGAGAAAATTTTTTGAAATTTGAACGATATAGATAGCTAGCAAGGCTAACAATATTACCAATATTAAACTGCTGCGTAAGATTTGGAAGCATAGGAACTAGGTGTCTCCGATATCCCATCAATTAGGTTTTTCAGTAAAAGCAGCACAAGCAAAGACTTCTGCCGACAAAGCCGCGCCACAGATAAAACTTGAGCATAAGGGAACAGAGGGGTGACATTATCACTAAATTGGCGGTCTTGAGAGCGGATAATCAAGGTAGTCGCGGGGTTCATTGCATGAGCCATCAAACCAATTTCCAGATTTTCCATATTATCGTCCCCAACTAAAATGATGCTTTTGGCATGGGAGAGATTCGCCTTCGTGAGTGCTTCAGTAGCATTACCAACTATAAGGGGTATATCGGGTAAAGTTTCTTGGTCAAGAATGGTAGGATGAATTCCTACTAACGGCTGGTTGAGTTCTTGCAAAAGAGCAGCTACTTTCTGTCCTAAGCGATTTAAGCCAATAATTATCAGATGGTTGCGTTGTGGTATGGAGGACGAGAATTGAAAAAATGGAATCTTGAAGTGACAAGAGCATCAGTCAGCAGTGTATATAATACTCCCACGAAAGCTTGACCTGTCAACGTCAGTCCCAGGCTAAAAAACCGCAACCACCAAGGGATAGCGTCTGAGGGTTTTGATTGCGATGCAAACTCAACACCGCCAAATAAATCTCCGTATCCTCCTAAGAGCAAAATTGCTGTCGCATAGAAAGCTTCTTGGATGCTGATATCAGGATAATATAAGCGGTAAAGAACTATTCCAACAAACCACAGGATGAGTACAGTAATCGCATAGATTGTCGCAATTCGCCGGATTTGATTTTGGCTTTGGTAGTAAGATTGCCAAAATTGCACTATTTTATCCTTGAGATTTTTCGCTGTGATACCTTGGATAAACTTTTGCCACTGCCACTTTTGGCTATGAGATGGGCGACGTTGTTCAGAGAAAGCTAAATCGTATGCCACATCAATCTTTTATACAATAGCGATCGCGCATATATGACTACTCTGACTATACGATGCCTACGGCGGTAAACTACGCATTTTCCCAATTATCCATTAATTGCATCAAATAATTATTTCTCAGAATTACTTTCTCCTTCCTTAGTACCATCAGATAAATCGATTTTTGGCTCAATTTTGGGTTGTCTATAATTAGCCAAAGTCACCCCTTCTTCTAAATATACAGCAGAGTATTTACTCAACCCAATACGCTGTGCAGAGTAAATTCCTGAATGACCTGAAAATAAATAGCTCACTATACAGCCAATACCAATAAATACCCCCGATTCCAGACCAAATAGTTCAATTCCCATTAAAGTGGATGCTATAGGTGTATTTGCTGCACCCGCAAACACACCCACAAATCCCATTCCTGCTAACAGTGGTGCAGGTAATGCTAAAAGCAACGATAAAGCATTACCTAAAGTTGCACCAATAAAAAATAAAGGTGTCACTTCCCCACCCTTAAAACCTGCTCCTAAAGTTAGAGCAGTCAAACCCAATTTGGCTGCAAAATCCCAAGGAGGTAGCTGAGTGAAAAAGGAATCAACAATAGTAGGGATACCAAGCCCAATATACTTAGTTGTACCACTCAACCCAACAATTGCTGCTATCATCGCACCGCCGATAAAAGGACGCAGTGGAGGATAAGATATTTTTGCTTTAAAGAAGTGACTAATTTGGTGAGTTACTTTAGCAAAGAATCTCGCGATAATTCCAAAAATTGCACCTGCGATAATGGCAGAAATCAGTCCCCAAATTGTGAGTGTCGGTATAGAGGGAGCGTGTCGGTATGCTGTATGATGTAAACCTAATAGTAAAGTTACTTGATTTCCAACGATCGCAGCAATTAAAGAAGGAAAAAGAGCATCGTAATGAATTTTACCAATGGCTAAAACTTCCAGACCAAATACAGTTCCAGCCAAGGGAGTACCGAAAACTGAAGCGAATCCTCCACTGATACCTGCTGTTAACAAAATTCGCCGATTAGCCCCTTTAAAACGCAATATTTTAGTTAACTGGTCTGCTAGAGAAGCACCCATTTGTAATGCTGTACCTTCACGACCAGCTGAACCACCAAAAAAATGGGTAAGGTCTGTTCCTAGTAAAACTAGAGGAGCCATACGGAAGGGAATAATATTTTTGGGGTTATGAATTTCTTCCAGTAAAAGATTATTTCCGGCTTCTACAGTCTGACCAAATTGATGATAAATCCAGCCACTCAAGAAGCCACCAAGAGGAAGCAAGGCGATAATCCACCGATGCGATTCCCGCCAATCAGTTGCCCATTCCAATGATGCTAAAAGAGCCGCAGAAGCAGTTCCAGCAAGAATGCCAACTACAAAAGAAATAGGCAACCACTTGATTAGATGAGGTAAGGCAATAAATGGTTCAAACTGACGAAAGTGTTTCATACCATGACTCCTTGAAGTGCGATTTGTAGACAGATACTTTCTACAGGAGAGTCAGGTAATGCATCTAGTCAAGCCCTACTCTCCCGCAGTTAGCAAGGAAAGTAGGAGCCATCAGCCTTCCAGAAGAGAGTTTATCGCACTGGAAAGGCGGTTTTGGCGAGCTCCATCGCCGATAATGATTTAATGTTCCTGATTACCAAACCAAATTTGATGTAGCAGATAATGTCCATCAAATCCTATTTTTAGTGCTAATTGTTCTCGCTCATTTTGATTTTTCGGTAAGAGGATGTCTGAAAAGTTTTTTTGTATACACCTAACCCTTGGAGATCCCCCTAAATCCCCCTTAAAATGGGGGACTTTAAGATTCTTATTCCCCCCTTCTTAAGGGGAGCCACTGCGGTCTTCTCCCAAGGGGAGACGCCAAGGGCGATGGGGTCTCCCCAAGTGGAGCAAGTGGCGTGGGTTAGGGGGGATCAACAAATATTTGATACTTCTCAGACATCCTCTCACTTTTCACGAATGATTTAGGATTGCTATACAGCCCACCGTAACCTTTAGACTATAGATTGAGTTTAACAAAAGCGATCGCTCTACACCTTTAAATTCTCGGTAATCCGCTTCATCGCTTCTTCCACATTCTCGCGGCTGTTAAACGCTGAAATGCGGAAGTAACCTTCACCCGCAGCACCAAAGCCAGAACCAGGGGTTCCGACAACGTTGACAGTTTGCAGCAGCTTATCAAAGAATTCCCAACTGGATAAACCATTAGGCGTTTTTACCCAAACGTAAGGTGCATTCACGCCGCCATAAACTGATAATCCGGCGGCTGTGAGTTTCTCGCGGATAATTTTGGCGTTTTCTAGATAGAAACTCACCAATCCTTTGATTTGTGTTTGTCCTTCTTCAGAGTAAACGGCTTCGGCTCCTCGTTGGACGATGTAAGAAACACCGTTGAATTTGGTAGACTGGCGACGATTCCAGAGTTTCCACAGTTCGACATCAGAACCATCGGCGGCTTTTGCTGTCAGTGTCTTCGGTACTACAGTTAACGCGCAACGAGTTCCTGTAAAACCTGCATTTTTAGAGAAAGACCGAAATTCGATCGCAACTTCTCTTGCACCTTCAATTTCATAAATTGAATGGGGAAGCGATGCATCGGTAATGTAAGCTTCGTAGGCTGCGTCAAAGAAAATAATCGAGTTATTAGCTTTGGCGTAGTCCACCCATGCCTTTAAATATTCCTTTGTAGCAGTTGCGCCAGTAGGATTATTGGGAAAGCAGAGATAAATTAAATCGACTTTCTTTGAGGGAATCTCGGCGGTGAAGTTGTTATCAGCTGTAATTGGCAGATAAACTAAACCCTCAAATTCGCCTTTATCGTTAGCATTACCAGTATTTCCCACCATAACGTTAGTGTCTACATACACAGGATAAACTGGGTCAGTAACGGCTATAGTGTTGTTATGACCAAAGATTTCCAGAATGTTGCCCGTGTCGCACTTGGAACCATCGGAGATAAAGATTTCCGAGGCATCTATCTCGGCTCCCCGTGCTTGGAAATCTTGAGTAGCAATTTTTTCCCGCAACCAAGCGTAGCCTTGCTCAGGGCCGTAGCCTTTGAAGGTATTGCGATCGCCCATTTCTTCCACAGCTTTAATCATCGCTGTGCGGCAAGCCTCCGGTAGAGGTTCGGTAACATCACCAATACCCAGCCGGATGATTTTAGCATTACTGTTAGCTTCTGCAAAGGCATTCACCCGCCGAGCAATTTCTGGAAACAGATAACCCGCTTTTAGCTTCAGGTAGTTGTCGTTAATAGTTGCCATTATGTTGATTATGAAAAAACGCCCTCAAACAGCTTACTATGAGGGCGGGGAGTGGGGTGATGGGGGAGATGAGGGAGAGAATAACTAATGACAAATGACCAATGACCAATGACTAATGACAAATGACCAATTTAGACATTTATCGGCTGTTTATTATCGATTCCGAATTGCGTGATTGATTCTTGACCTGTAATCAATCTTGCTCCGCGATTACGGGTGAAATAGTTCCATGCCCACTGAATCATTACTACTAATTTGTTGTTAAATTCAATTAAGAAGTAGATGTGAATCAATAGCCAAAACAGCCATGCAACGAAACCTTTCAGCTTGATAAAGCCGAAATCGACCACAGCAGAATTGTGCCCAATCATTGCCAAACTACCATGATCGGTATAAGCAAAAGGTGGCAAATTGTTACCTACAAGCCGCTTTTGGACTAGTTCTGCTACATATTCACCTTCTTGCTTCGCTACAGGTGCAACACCAGGTAGTGGTTTACCATTTTGATGAGAAAAATTTGCTAAATCGCCAATTACAAAAATATTCGGATGTCCTTTAATACTCAAGTCAGGTTCAACGATAATTCGTCCAGCGCGATCGCACTCAGCACCTGTGCGTTCTGCTAACACTTTTCCCATTGCGGAAGCTTTCACACCTGCTGCCCATAATACCGTTTTTGAGGCAATTTCTTTAACTTCATCGCCTTGTTTGAGGGTAACAATATCATTTTCAATATTTGTTACCAATGTTTTTGTCTGCACAACCACACCCAAGCGCCTTAGAGATGCTTCCGCTTCTTGTGATAACTCTGGTGCAAAGGGTGGCAGAATCCGCTCCAAACCTTCTAATAACAAAATCTTGGCTTCTGAGGTGTCGATGTTGCGGAAATCTTCTTTGAGAGTTTGGTTTGCTAATTCTGCGATCGCACCAGCTAACTCTACACCAGTTGGGCCACCACCCACAATTACAAAAGTTAACCAAGCGCGGCGTTTTTCTGGATCGGTTTCTTTTTCTGCGGCTTCAAACGCCGAAAAAATCCGGCTACGCATTTCTAGAGCATCTTCTACAGTTTTCAAGCCTGGAGCAAATTCTTCCCAGTTATCTTTGCCAAAGTAGGAATGCTTCGCACCTGTGGCGACAATTAACGTATCGTAAGGTATTGCTTCGTCGCCCACAATCACTTTTTGCGCTTCTGGATCGATATTATTCACCTCTCCCAGTAGCACTTTTGTATTCTTGCTCTTGCTGAGGACAGAACGCAAGGGTGAAGAAATATCAGCAGGAGATAGCGCACCTGTGGCGACTTGATATAAAAGGGGTTGAAATAGATGAAAGTTACGTTTATCAATCAGAGTAACGTTTACTGCCGCTTTGGCGAGTGTTTTTGCTGCATAAAGTCCACCAAAACCACCGCCAACAATTATTACTTTATGAGGTGGATTATTGTCAAGTGAATTTACCATAAGAAATATTATCGTGTACGCCGACTATTGTAACTATTCTTAACAGATTTGTATCAAAATTGTCATCAGATATTTTGTATTGCTCTTTACATTTGAAAAAGTTTTAAAGTAATTAAAACTACAGGACAAAGAGAACTTTTCAAGATGGAAGCGCAGACAATAAGAGTTGGCAATATTTGAATCACTCTTTACCTGTGTAGATTTATCAACGGTAGATGTAGGATTTATGCAAGTTTAGTCAGAACTAGTTGACTCTGGTGTTTGTGTTAAACGTGGTGAATGAGTTCGTCGCCAACGGTTAAAGCCATAGACAAGGGCAGCAAAAATTAACAAATAGGGACTGTAAACAATTAACCAAATACCCAGCTTGAGTAAGCCAACGGAAAATGAACTAAGGGAGTGAGTAGATTTGTTCCAAGTCTCCTGAACTTGCAAGCCAAAGGCAGGTTGTGAACTGGTGCTAGAAACTGCTGCTTTTAGGTTTAGCGTAATAGTGGAATAAGCAACTTGATTTTGTAGGCTTTTGAGTTGGGCATTAATTTGTTCTATGGTTTCTCGGACATTACTTAATTCTTGGGCAACACTAAGCACATCTCTAACAGAACCTGCCCGATCCATAATTTTTTGCAAATTGGCTTCAGTTTTTTGCAAATTCGTTAATCTTGCTTGCAAATCCACTAGGCGATCGCCCACATCTTCGGCAGTGATATTACGACTCTCAACAGTGCCTAATTTAGCTAGTTGTTCTAGAGTAGGTTCTAGCCGATTCTCTGGTATCCGCAATTGGATTGTTGCTGTGTAACGCGGATTGTCGTTTTTGGGTTGTTGTTGTTTCAACCCGATTAAATCCCCTTGCTGTTGATTGATAATTTGCGAAACAGCATCAATAGTCTGATCTACAGAGTTGACAGTCAAAGAGATTGCTGCCTTTTTAATCAGTTGGGGACGAGAACGCGCTATTGGTGCAGCTTCCACCTTTTGGGAAAGACTGCTTTCACGAGCAGGTGCTGATGCTGTATTTGCCGCACTATCAGCTGCAATTGGAGGTAACTGCTTATTTGCTAACTGATGGGAAGCAGCGCAACTAGTGAAAATCACTCCTCCGAATAACGCACTTATAAATAAAGCAGATGTGCGCGGCAATTTAGTCGAAGCGTACATAATCTACCCCCAGATGGATGAAGTTAACCCCAGTATTACTGAAGAAAAACTCAAAGCCTGTATTGTTGCAATTTATGTAACACGGTTTGTCATTTGTCATTTGTCATTGGTAATGGGGCATTGGCTTTAGTAATCCCCCTTGTCTTCTTGTCTCCCTGCTCCCCTGCTCCCCCTGCTCCCCCTGCTCCCTGCCCCCAGCAAGAACTGCCTTATTCCAACAATAATTATTTACGCCGATCTACTTAGTTCATCTGTGTTACTCAATTTGGGGTACAATCATAAGCCTGCCAAGAAATGATGATGCTTGCTGACAGGAGATGCTTCTATGGCCCGGATGTATTATGACGAAGATGCCAATTTAGACCTTTTGGCTGGAAAAACTATTGCTATTATCGGCTATGGTTCCCAAGGTCATGCCCACGCTCTCAATCTCAAAGATAGTGGTTTGAATGTGATTGTGGGGCTATATCCGGGTAGTAAGTCAGTCGCAAAAGCTGAAGCAGCTGGGTTAACTGTGAAAAATGTTGCAGATGCTGCCAATGCTGCTGATTTCATCATGGTTTTGTTACCTGATGAAGTTCAAAAAACGATTTACAAAAACGAGATTGAACCGAATCTAGAAGAAGGGAATGTCTTAGCCTTTGCCCACGGTTTCAATATTCACTTTGGGCAAGTTGTACCACCAGCTAACGTAGATGTGGTGATGGTAGCACCCAAAGGGCCGGGGCATTTGGTACGGCGGACTTATGAAAGTGGTGAAGGCGTACCGGCGCTGTTTGCAGTTTATCAAGATGCCAGTGGTCAGGCACGCGATCGCGCCATGTCTTATGCTAAAGGTATTGGTGGTACTCGCGCTGGTGTTCTCGAAACGACTTTCCGCGAAGAAACCGAAACAGATTTATTTGGCGAACAAGCGGTATTGTGCGGTGGTTTGAGTGCTTTAATCAAAACTGGATTTGAAACTTTGGTAGAAGCTGGTTATCAACCAGAATTGGCTTATTTTGAATGTCTGCATGAAGTCAAGCTGATTGTAGACTTAGTTGTGGAAGGTGGTTTAGCCAAAATGCGCGACAGTATTTCTAACACGGCTGAATATGGAGATTATACCCGTGGCCCGCGGATTGTCACCGAACAAACCAAAGCTGAAATGCAGAAGATTCTCAGCGAAATTCAATCTGGGCAATTTGCGCGGGAATTTGTTTTGGAAAACCAATCTGGTAAACCAGGATTTACTGCCATGCGTCGCAAAGAAGCTGAACACAAAATTGAGGAAGTTGGTAAAGATTTACGCGCTATGTTTAGCTGGTTGAAAAAGGCTTAAGCATTAGACCTCCTATGAAAATAGGGACTGGGGACTGGGAAAGAGATATTTTTATTACTTCGTTGTGGACTCTGTTCATGGAGTCTCTTGCAAAAGTCCCCTAACACCCCACCCCCAACCCCTCCCCCTTTCAAGGGTAGGTGTTTAAGAAAGTCGCCAAATGAAGGTATGATAGCGAACTGAGGTTTGTGGGTAGAAACCACAAATTTAGGGTGAGCGATCGTTAACTTTCAGGGAGGTTTTCTTTAGATGCAAGTGGTCAAGAATGAGCCATTAAACGAGTGGACTAGAACAGTAATCAAAAAAATGCCACATCTGACCAAATCTCAAGCAGTTGTATTAGCAATGTGGAGTTTTGGCATTGTGATGACCCAATCAAGTGGTTTAACGACGGTTTCTGTATTTTTAGCGACATTATTGGCCAAAAAAGAGAACACTGTACGTCAGCAACTCAGAGAATGGTATCGAGATGGAAAAGATAAAAAAGGAGATGGACGTGCGAGTTTAGATGTGAGCGCCTGTTTTAGTCCACTACTGTCTTGGATACTCAGCTTATGGTCTGTTGATGAAAAACGTTTAGTACTGGCTGCTGATGCTTCCACCCTGAGTACAAGATTTACCGTCTTAGCGATTAGTGTTGTCTACCGTGGTGTCGGGATTCCTGTGGCATGGAAAATTGTCACAGCAACCGAGCCTGGAAGTTGGAAACCACATTGGGTGGAATTGTTTGACCAGATCAAAAATAGCGTCTACCGTGATTGGTTTGTCATTGTCGCGACTGATCGCGGATTGTATGCTGAGTGGCTTTATCACCAAATTAAGTCTGTGGGTTGGCATCCATTCATGCGAATTAACCAACAAGGTCTATTCCAACATCATGGGCAAAAAGAGTGGTGTTTGCTCAATTCCTTAGTGCCAAAAGTTGGTGAGTCGTGGAA
>NZ_JAVRBM010000097.1:0-32289 GCF_034531255.1 Nostoc sp. ChiQUE01b
TACATTGGTACTACCAATTTGCGATCGCCCTGTGCCAGTTGCGTAAGTCCTGATTTAAAGAAATAGCTGTGCGAGAAGCCGTGAGATATTCTCGAAGCTTATCTTTACTGAGGTTTAATGCTGATGCTATTTCTTCAGCAGTGGCATGACGACCGAGTTTTTGAAAGCTTTCTCGCTGTACTTTCTTAATTTTGGTAAGTATTTCAGTGAGATGAACAGGCAATCTAATAGTGCGCGATTGTTCTGCTATAGCGCGTGTAATCTCCTGACGAATCCACCAGTAGACGTAGGTTGATAGCTTATACCCCCGGTTGGGATCAAATTTTTCTATACCCCTTTGTAACCCGATTGCTCCTTCTTGGATCAAATCTAAAAATTCCAAATTGCGGTTCTGGTATTTCTTGGCAACAGAAACCACTAGTCGCAGGTTAGCTGTCACCATTTTTTGTTTAGCTTTTTGACCAAGGTGTAGTGCTGCTCGGATTTGTGCTTCGGTTTTTTCAACAGCGTTGGCTAATTCTGTCATTGTTGGTTCACGGTCTAGCTGTTGAGTGAGTTGATTTTTAGATTGCTCAATGGCAATCATCTGTTGTACCTGCCTAGCATAAGCAATCTCTTCGTCTGGTTTTAATAAAGGATACTGACCAATTTCTTGCAAATAGATGCGAACCATATCGGAACTGAGGCTGGACATACAAACTCAACGCTTTTTTGAAAACTAGGGGATTCAAAAGTATAAATCAAATAGCTCAATAAAGTTTTCTATTTTGAAGAACCAAAACATCTCACCAATTCAGTCCTGCCTGAAGTAACCTCTGCTGTAACCTTGTGTACCGCCGTTGGTCATCAGTAGAGCGCACCGCCAGAGATATCGCTTTTTTTGCTCCTACAACGATCGCTAATTTCTTGGCACGGGTCAGCCCAGTGTAAAACAGGTTCCGGGTTAACATCATGTAGTGCTGCATATAGATTGGCAGAACTATCACCGGATATTCTGAGCCTTGGCTTTTATGAATAGAAATGCTCCAGGCAAGGGCAATTTCATTCAGGTCAGCGTAATCGTAAACCACAGTCCGCTCACCATACAGTACTGTAACTTCCTGCTCGACAGTATCAATAGTGAGGATAATTCCCAAATCGCCGTTGAAGACTTCGCGGTTGTAATCGTTGGTTAGCTGAATGATCCTATCGCCCTCGCGCAATAAATTCCCACCTCTGTTAATCTCCACCTTGTTGGGGCTGGGCGGATTAATCAACTGCTGCAATACAGTATTTAGGTTGCGAGTCCCAACTACACCCCGCGTCATCGGGCAAAGTACCTGGACTTCATTTGCGGGATTAAAACCCAGCCGAGGAATCAACTCAGTGATGAGTTCACAGATTGCCTGTACACCATGTTCAGGCTGATGACCTCCGCCGTGCCATAAGCAATCAGACACAGGATTATCTTTTATTGGCTCTATTGTCGGATAAATTCCTCGATTAATTTGGTGGGCAGCAGTAATAATTGCACTCGTTTGGGCTTGGCGAAATACTTGGGTCAACCGCACCACTGGTACACGACCAGAATTAATCAGGTCAGCCAGTATTTGACCTGGCCCCACAGATGGTAACTGGTCAATGTCACCCACCAACAACAATTGAGCGCCAATATCTACTGCTTTAACCAAGGAGTAAGCCAGAAACAAATCAAGCATCGATGCTTCATCAGCAATAATTGCCGTGTGGGGTAAAGGATTTTCGCTATCGCGCTTGAAACCCATTGAGCGGGGGTCAAATTCCAGTAAACGATGTATGGTTTTGGCTTCTAGCCCAGTCATTTCACCTAAGCGTTGAGCAGCGCGTCCAGTGGGTGCTGCCATTGCAATAGATTTCCCCATCGCTTTCCATAGACTAACTATGGTGTGGGTAGTGAAAGTTTTTCCAACGCCAGGGCCACCAGTCAAAATCATGATTTTGGAGTAGGCTGCTGTTTCTACAGCTTGGCGTTGCTGTTCTGAAAGCTGGATTTGCCGGCTGGCTGTAAAGCGGTCAATCCAATCACGCACACGCTCAATGTCAGTGCCAACAGGATTTTCTAAACGTTGGCGTATCAGTTGAGCTAAATTCTGTTCCGTATGAAAGTAAGTCGGTTTGTAACAAAGTAGGGTTTTTTCCTCATCCCACTCTCTAATCAGTTCATCTGTTAGAGCCATGTCTTTGATGATTTGTGCGATCGCGTCTTCTGTTGGCTGATGAGATTCAGTAGTCAGTAGTTTAATTACTGACTCAATCAATTCGCTTTGTGGCAGGTAACAGTGGCCATCTTCGGCAGCTTCACTTAAACAGTGGATAATTCCCGCACGATAACGAAATTCTGAATCCGGGGCAATTCCTATATTTCTCGCAATCTTGTCAGCAGTCAGAAAACCAATTCCGTAGATGTCGGCTGCTAGTTGGTAGGGGTTTTTGGTGACTGTAGCGATGGACTCATCTTTATACTGCTTATAAATCTTCACAGCATAAGTGGTAGAAACACCATGCCCTTGAAGAAATACCATTACTTCTTTTATCGCTTTTTGGGTTGACCAAGCGTTTTTGATTAAGGTAATTCGTTTTTTGGCGATACCCTGAACTTCAATCAATCGCTCAATCTGGTTTTCAATAATCTCAAGAGTTTCAAGTCCAAAGTGAGCTACGATGCGCTTGGCTGTGACTGGGCCTACACCTTTTATGAGTCCACTGCCCAAATATTTCTCAATCCCTGTAAGAGTAGCTGGCTTAGTTTCTTGGTAATTGATGACTTGGAATTGTGGCCCAAACTGCGGATGGTCACGCCAAAAACCCGTAAGTTGTAGAGTTTGACCTGGCTGGATGTTAGCAAAGCTGCCAACAATTGTTGTGAGTTCGGTGCTACGCGGACGAGTCAGCCTTGCCACTGTGTAACCCGATTCAGCAGAGTAAAAAGTTAGGCGTTCTACGACCCCGGTGATTGTTTCGTTTTGCGGAAAGGCGCTTACTTGTTGAGGGGAAAGATTAGGGGGAGTGGACATTGCTTATGATCGGATGCCGCACATTATTATAAGCCTAGAAGTTCATTGATTATAGTACATAAATACTAAGCTGTATACCTGACATTAGTGTAATGAGGAAGCACAAAATTACTATTTGTTGTAAACCTTGACAATTTAGCTCGGTTTTCCTATCTTTGTTACAAATTTCTGTTACAAGTGGTAGCAGCTTGATTGAGTTATTTGGAAATATTGGTCATAGAATTATGCCAAACTAAAAACTTTAATAGTTCATGTAAAAGGTTTACGAGATGAAACAAGCGGTAGATAATAACCATGCTGTCGAACAGTCAGCAATCACAACAAGCATATTTGCATCCTATTACTATGATTGTCGCTTTTACTAATCAAAAAGGAGGGGTAGGCAAATCAACAGCTGCTGTTCACATGGCTTATTGGCTTAGTCAACGCCAAAAAACACTGATGGTTGATGCTGATGCTCAACAAAGCAGTTCGGTTTGGGCTAAATCTTTGGGGTTAGATTATAAAGTAATTCAAGACCCAGAAGATTTGTTTGAAAATATTCCCGAAATGGCAACTGACTATTCAGCCTTAGTTATTGACGGGCCTGGCTCACTTTCTGAAGTCACTAAAGCGATACTCGCTCGGTGTGACCTTGCTTTAGTTCCTTGCCAACCCTCTGGGTTAGATCTGCACAGTAGTCAGAAAATTTTGCGTTTCATTAAACATGCAACTGAGTTGCGTTTAGGTTATCCTAAAGCCGCCTTGTTTTTAAGCCGAGCTACCAAGGGAACAGTTCTGGAGCGGGAAGCAAGAGAAGTACTTAAAGCAACAGGAACGAAGGTAATGAAAGCTGCCATTTACCAAAAACAGTGTATTGCTGATGCCCCTGGTCAAGGGTATACAGTATTTCAAATGTCAGGCAAGGCAGCCTCGGAAGCCGCAGCAGATTACGAAGCCATGTTTATCGAAGCTTTGGAGATACTAAATGACCACTAAGCGGCGAAACCTCAAAGATTTTGTATTTGAAAGCTCCCAGACAGTAAGTGAATCACAGCAACCAGTATCGATAATGGCATTATCTGCCATTTTTCTTCCCTCCAAACAGCCACGACGCTATTTTGATCCCGTGAAGATGGAGCAACTGATCCAATCAGTGAAAGAATACGGGATTTTAGAAAATTTACTGATCCGCCCTATACCAGATCAAGATGGGCAATATGAATTGGTAGCTGGAGAAAGGCGTTATCGAGCAGCCAAAGCCTGTGGATTAGTCGAAGTTCCCGTGACAATCCTGGAGTTAACGGATTCGGAGGCTATTTCCATTGCTTTAGTGGAAAATATTCAGCGAGAAGACTTGAATCCAGTGGAAGAAACAGAAGCAGTTTTGCAATTATTAGCATTACGCTTACAATGCATTCAAGACGAGGTAGTTTCCCTACTTTACCGAATGCAAAATGATGTATCCCGACTGACTGATAACGTTATCAGTCAACCTAAAGCCGAATCTCTAAAGGCAGTGTTTAATGAATTAGGGCTGATGGGATGGGAGTCTTTTGTTAGTAACCGTCTTCCTCTTTTGAAGCTTCCCGAAGATATTTTAGATGCACTGCGTTCCGGAAAAATTGAGTACACAAAATCACGAGCTATTGCACGAGTCAAGAACGAACAGCTTCGTAAAAACTTGCTTGCAGAAGCAATTGCTTCTGGACTCTCTCTAAATCAAATTAAAGAACGGATTAGCAATCTTAACAATGGGAAACCTAAACAGGATGAGTCTGAATCCGCTCTGGTCAAACAACGCATTACATCTATATTAGACCAAGTTCAAAAAACTAAAGTCTGGTCAAATCAAAAAAAACAAAAACAGTTAGAGAAGTTATTATCTCAAATAGAAAATTTGCTAGAAAGTGATTAAAATAACCACTTAACTAGGATTATGTTCTATATTTCCTCTTCAGGCTTGATTGAAAATTTCAAATTATTTTTCACAAAATATTATGTAAAATCTACCCAGCGCCAAGCCACAAACTCTAAGCAAGAGCAAAAATTCGCTTATCTAAAACTAGACTTTGATCTCATGACCCTTTTTGTAACTCAGCAGAAAGTGTTTCACAAATGAATTTGCAGTTAAAATATGGAGGCTTCTCAGTCTGCAAAGTTTTCTAAAACAGAGTGTTAATGAAATCTAACGAGCGCTCATCTAAATCACCTAAACAGCCCAATTCCAACAATCTAAATCCAAAGCCGGAATTTGTTGCTTATCGTCCTGTGGAAAAACAGAAGACAATATCTCAGCCTGACTCCACCCCAAATAATGAGTCAGTACCAGAAGTCAAACTCCAAGTGCTTGCTGAGAAAGAACCCCAAAATGTTTCTGACGACAAGCTTCTACCTTTAGAAAAAGCTAAAGCCAAATCTATCTACGCTGACAAGAGCAAATCCAGTTCTCCAACCCAAGCTGAAGAACAACGACACATTGGAAAAAGCGAGTCAGAATTTGAGTTATCACCAGAGAAATGTCAGCATGTGAGATTTCTAGACTGCGATGAAGCAGTAGGGCGGATTATATTTGAGTGCTGGCACTGTCAGCAGGGAATACTCAGCCAGTATACTGGTAAACCTGTGATGGGTGAGTACAAAGGTCGTCCTTCACCGATTCAGTTGAAAATCCAATGTCCTAATTGTGAGCAGACGGCTATCAGATTAACAACAGGCGAGGTACTTTCAACAACAGCGATTCCTTCTCCTTGGCAGCAAGGATCACACACTTCCTGCAAAAGTGACTGCTGAGAGAAATATTTAACGATTGATAATGCAAATGAAATTTTTCACTTCAAATGACTGCACTAACGGCGCTCACGCTTAATAGTTGTAGCACCGCTACAACTGAACAGTATGAAGCTACAGCACTCACCAGTTACACCTGGCAAGTTAAGTATGCGAATAACCTAACTAGTCAACCCCTTCGGGGAATTCAAAATTCAAAATTATTAATTCAAAATTAAAGACAATCAGTGCTTGCTCTGAAACCCGCTACTGATTGTAGACCACTGATTCAAAGAATCAGTGCTTGCTCTGTACCCAGAATTAATTAATTCAAAATTATTCTTATTCTTCCTAACAGAATTTTGAATTTTGAATTGTTTTGACTTTGGGTATTAATGATGATTCAGTTGAGAAAGCTGAACCTGTAAGCAAGTAATAACGCACTCGTTACATAGTCAGCAAGAAGTTAAAGATCAAAACTGAATTGCTTTTCAACAAAAAATTGATAGTAAAGTATAAATCAAAGAGTCAACAACGATCTAAATTAATTTCTGCTGCATTGATAAAAAGATTTCAAAAAATCTCATGGGGGCTATATGGGGGCTATATATACCCCAACAATAGCTCAAGACTTTGGTGAGATTTTGACCCTTATATAGGGGGTATATAGGTGCTATATGGGGTACATTTGACTGACTGAGATTTTGTACCCCACTTAGCCCCCAAGGGGTTATGATAAACTCTTGAGTCTGGATCAAGAAGGGGTAGTTATTTTATTTTTCTCTCCCCCACTCTCCAAAATTATCTGAACAGATAGCTTTCACTTTCTCAAAGTGTATTACCTTTGTCTTTATGTCAAACATTCACACGTTGCAAAAAATTTTTCCTGTGGGTTTCGATAACGGTTACGGAAGTCTCAAACTTTTAGTCGAAGGCTTTGAAGTAGTTCGTGTGCCCAGCTATATAACTAATGCCGAGATGGAAGATGTGCCAGGGCGCGTAGTTTTTAACGGTACTGCTTACACAGTCGGAGAATCAGCTTACCGTACAGGAAATTATTTTGACCGCAACACCGACAATAATGAAAATAAAGTCAACAACGCATTATTGACTTTATTGGGTGCATTGGCGCATCTACCACACCGTAAAGCTTGGCACTTAAAATTAGTCGTCAGCTTACATGATGTTGCTCTGGCATCAGAACTACAAAAAGTACTCAATGGAGAATATCAGCCGATACTTGCTGGCAAACAATCAGATGTGAAAGTAGAAGTCATTAAAGTTGTACTAGAGGGAATGGGTGCATTGTTTGGGCATCCACTACCAAAAAAATTAACCATTTTAGACTTTGGCAATGGAACAACCCTGTATTCTCGTTACAACCAAGGGAAACGAGAAGTTCACACTGCTTACCCCATCGGTGTAGAAGTTCTCATCGATGATATCTCCCAAAAAATGAAACATTTAAATGGCGGAAAAATCGGAGATCCATCCAAAATCCGATTTTGTTTGGAAATGGGGCATACCCGATACAGTCGTGACATCGATATCAAAGACATATACAGTGCGTGTTTGAAAGACTGGTATGAAAAATACTTGAAGAAAGTGGTGAATCTAACACTTGATGCCAAGCACCAAGGGGATGAAATCTGGGCGATTGGTGGAGGTTGCCTCTTACCTGGATTTAAGAAGCTGTTAGAGAAGAATGGCTTCAAAATTCTGGACAATCCGGTAGAAGCCAATGTCTTTGGACTTTTAGAGATGGCAAAAAGTATCATTAGCAAGAATCCAGCAAGCACATCTGGGAAACTATAGCAATGGCAGATAAAAAAGACTTAGCACCGGAAAAAGTTCGCCTCAAAGATAATTACCGAGAGCGCATATTTGCAGAATCGCAAAAACTAGATAAAAGTTACCTGGACACGCTTTACTTTATAGTTGATTGCTATTTTGTTTTCATCAAGGCTGGATTACCTGCACAACTTTTAGCTGACACACCGATTAATACTGAAGATAACCAACTCACCTCTTGGACTTCAACTCCATTTGCAGAGGAGAAAGAAGAAGATTCTTCAGGGGAAACATTCAGCCTTGATTTTGATTTGTAACGAGGATCTATTGGCACAAGAATGCAATAGTTTTGACACCGTAGCTCCAAAATTTTATTGTATAATTCAATGCAACTTCTTACATTTTGAGTTTAACCCTTTGCCAAGTATGTGAGTTCATCTGATTTTCTCAAAATGCTATTAACAACATGACATTAGAATTATGCATAACTGAAATTGAGCGGCTTCAGCAATTAGCATTGAAGAGAAAAAAGGTGATAAAACGTCATCGCAGATAAGGATGTTTGTGCCATAGTTACTTTTACATTGAATTTTGGATTTTAAATAGTCCCCAGTCCCCGGCTATAGCAGTTTAGCAAGCTGCCGCATATCGTTGAAAACTATCTTAGCTCCTGCCTCAGCCAGAGCAGTGCGATCGCTCTGATGGGCATAGCCAAAAACTGTCATTCCTGCCGCGTATGCTGCTTGTACACCTGTTACAGAGTCTTCAATTACAGCACAATCTTCTGGATTGCTGTTCATTTGCTCGGCTGCATAGAGATACACATCAGGAAAAGGTTTGGGGCGTGAAACATCATTAGCACTATATAACTTGCCATCAAATTTATCCAGAAGCCCCGTTAATTTCAATACCATTTGAATATGGCGGTGGCTACTATTTGATGCCACACATTTGGGTAATGTAATTTGCTCCAATATTTCGGTAATTCCTGAAACTGGCTGTAATTCTTGCTGCAAGGGAGCAATTTCTCGTTCCTTGCAAAGTTCGACAAAGTTTTTGGGCAATGGTTTCTTGTAAGATGCTTCGATAATCTCTAAACAGGTTTTTAGAGACTTGCCGATAAATTTTTGAGTTACTTCTGCATAGGTGATAGGGAAACCAGCTTCCATGAGCGTTTCTGCAAAAATACGATTGATGATTGGTTCACTATCAACCAAGACTCCATCACAATCAAAAATTACAAGCTTGAACCGATTTTTGACCATGTTTTCGCCTCAAATTTCGCATTTTACCATAGGAGTAATAACTAACACCACCGAGCGCACTCTTATTGACTAATCTGGGACTGAATGCCTTAGAGTGCTAGCGTACAGTTCCGAATGGCACTAAGATTTCAGCAAATCCATCATCTACACGGCTTTGAAGAAATTTATATTCCTTTTTAAAACCTCTTGTATGCGTCTGGTACTTGATTACGAGGCTGTTAGCGCTTCGCGTAACTTCTGTGAACATTACAAAAATTTCGGAAAAATACAATGGATATTCAATCTACACTTACCCAAGCTATTGAAGTTATAGTTATGAGCTTTGTTGCTCTGATGATTTTCGATTTTATCGATAGGCTTTACGTTGTCCCATTACCATCTATTGCAATTGCACAATTCAATTCCAGTTCCAAATCCGCAATAACAGCAACTCAATTTGAGCCACTATCTAACAGTGAACAACTAGAAGTCGAACCTCAACGAATCCCCTTCGTTACACAGTTTGAGGAAATTTCTGACCCCTGGACATTAGAACTAGAGCCTCACAACAGTTCTACGGAAACTCAACCAGTTGTACTCCAATTCCCCTCACTAAGGCTACTACCACCAGATCCAGTTGTACAACCGAAATCTAAGGCTAAAACTGCCAAGCCCAAGTCTACCAAAACTACCAACCCCAAAACCACTAAACCAACCAAGCAGTCTTTGACCAAACCAACCGTGACTGAACAAAAAAGTAAACCTGGTACGCGCTTTAAGGCTGCTTAACCACAATTGAGTTTGAACCAAAGCTTGCGCCTTTGCACTCTTTGTAAAGGCGTAATCTCCCATGCCCAGGCGCAAGCTTAACTTTGTATTGGTGAAGGTGTTGCGGCTACGCCAATTTTTCATGAAAATCATAATCATATCGTTGTCATGGTTTGCCTAATCGCTTCACAAGGTTGCCTTTTTGATATAGAAACAGTTCTGGACTACGGGCAATCAATATTAAATGTTGCTCAAGCACTTGTTAAATCATTAATCGAACATCGACCTATAACCACAAAATTGCTTCAAGCCCAGATGAATCGCCACTTTCACGGCACTGCGGCACAGGGCAAGTGGCAGTGGAAAGATGCTTACGAAGCTGTTGAGGTTGCACTAATTCTCTACCTTCGGCAAAAGGGATTATCAGAAAATCCTTTAGAGCAATTGCAACTACTTCAATCGCTCTGCCCCACGCATACCCGCCGCAGCGAGGAGCAATTAAAATTACAACAGTTCTCAACTCCATTGCCATTAGCTTACTTGATAGCGTTGGCGGGACAAATCAGCAGTAACGATCTTGTACTTGAACCATCTGCTGGAACCGGGATACTTGCACAATTCGCCAAATTGAGAAATGCCAGCCTCATGCTGAACGAACTGGCAGAAGACAGAAGAAAAATCCTGCGGCGCTTATTCCCCGGTGTCCCTTTATTCCAGTTTAATGCCGAGCAGATCAATGATTATCTTGCAGGGCAGACAAAGCCCTCTGTGGTGCTGATGAATCCACCCTTCTCGGCATCTCCAAATATAAGCAATCGCAACAGTGAAGCTACAGCCCGTCACGTCAATGCGGCATTACAGAGGTTGGTACCGGGTGGGCGGTTAGTGACGCTGACTGCAAATTGGTTTTCACCGCAAAACCTTGACTGGCAGCAAGCCTTTACCAAGATGCAAGAAACAGCACAAGTAGTGCTATCAGTGGGAGTCAACGGGAAAGTGTACTCAAAGCACGGGACGCAGATGGATACCCGGATTACCGTGATTGACAAAGTTCCGGCTGACTCCAGTGACATTCCTTGCATACATCAGACATTAGAACTTGGCGAAATCCTTCATTTGATTGAGCAACTTCCACAGCGCGAGCCGTGGCATCATTCTACTGGGACTGTTCAAGCCCGTACCAAGAAAGTTGTTACATTCTCAAAACGGATTGTAATCGCACAACCAGAACCAGTTTCAGAACTTCCAGATGTGGTAGTTCTGGATTACGAGCTTGTGGAGTGGAATGGTTCAGAGGGGTTGAAAGATGCCCTCTACGAAACTTACCATCCACAACGCTTGAGAATCAAGAATGCTTTACCCCATCCATCCCTGTTGTGCGAAAGTTCAGCCCTGGCACTCGTTTCACCTCCCGCTCCCACCTACAAACCACATCTTCCTCAGAATATCGTTACACAAGGACTATTATCCGAGGCACAACTTGAAAGCGTGATTTATGCTGGTCTTGCACACCAGCAATTCCTGTCCGGTTCCTACTTGGTGGATGATTCACTCGACAACGTGAGAGTTGCTGCGAACAATGAGGAGAACGCTGTCCGGTTTCGTCGTGGCTGGTTCTTAGGGGATGGGACTGGTGCTGGAAAAGGACGACAGTGTGCAGGTATTATTTTAGACAACTGGTGTCAAGGACGCAAGAAAGCGATCTGGATTTCCAAAAGTTCTGCCCTAATTGAGGATGCCCGACGTGATTGGTGCGCCTTGGGTGGTAGCGAAAAGGACATCATTGACCTCGGCAATATCAAACTAGGCGATCCAATCCCCTTTTCGCAAGGTGTTCTCTTTGCTACATATTCTACCTTAAGATCCCAGAAGGGTGGTAAAAGCCGACTCAAACAAATCATTGAGTGGGCTGGGATTGAGTTTGAAGGTGCGATCGCCTATGACGAGTGCCACAGTATGGGCAATGCGATGGCTATTGAGGGTAAGCTTGGTATGGTTGCCGCTTCCCAGCAAGGTGTTGTCGGACTGAGGCTGCAAAATGCACTCCCAAGAGCCAGGGTTATCTACGTGTCAGCCACCGGAGCGACGAAGGTTTCTAACCTCTCTTATGCGAATCGTTTGGGACTTTGGCAGACTGGCGACTTCCCATTTACCTCCCGTGAAGACTTTGTGGAATCCATTGAAGTTGGGGGTATTGCGGCAATGGAAGTTGTTGCTAGGGATTTGAAAGCATTGGGATTATATCTGGCGCGAAGTCTCTCGTTTGAAGGAGTGGAATATGACACTTTGGAAATGCTGAAACTGCTGCATTTATGCAGGGTGACAAACAAATCCTCATCTTCAGTGACGCTGGTGGCACAGGTCGCAGTTACCACGCAGATTTGAACGCGGTCAATCGTAGAAGGCGATCGCACTACTTACTTGAAGCTGGTTGGAGGGCGGATAACGCGATTCAAGGGCTTGGGCGATCGCACCGGACGAATCAAGCTTCTGCCCCAATATTCCGACCAGTGACGACCAACGTGCGTGGTGAACGTAGATTTATTTCCACCATTGCCCGACGTTTGGATAGCCTGGGTGCACTTACACGAGGGCAGAGACAAACTGGGGGTAATGGCATCTTTGATACGAAGGATAACCTGGAATCGAACTATGCAGAGTTCGCACTATACGAGTTGTTTAAGCAGATTTTCCAAGGTAGGTTTTATGAAGTTCCACTAGGGACTTTTGAGCAAATGACTGGATTGTGCTTAACCTCTGATGAAGGCGGGATGAAAATTGACTTGCCCCCACTGCGGCAATTCCTCAACCGACTACTGGCTTTGAAAATTGGGATGCAGAATGTGATTTTCGAGCGTTTCGAGTTGCTGTTAAGTCAGCAGATTGAAACAGCGCGAGCCGCAGGTATCTTTGAACTTGGTGTTGAAACTCTTCGGGCTGAACGGTTTACCATCGAAAGCCAGTCAGCCGTTTATACTCATTCTGCTACTGGTAGTGTAACCAACTACTTGAAAATTGAACGTGTTCAAAAGAACAACATTCAAACAGCTCTTGAAGCTGTGGATTCAGCTAGCAAGTACCAGGGACAGCTTATGGTTAATGAGAAATCTGGTCAAGCCGCAGTATCTATTCCTACTCACAGTATTTTCGACTCTGAGGGTGGAGTAGTACCAAGGGTTCTGCTGGTGCGACCACAGAAAGAAACTCGTGTCCCAGTTGATAAGTTGGAGTCGTCAACCTGGAAGCAGGTTTCAACAGAGGCGTTTGTTGCGGCGTGGTCGAAGGAAGTCTCCCAACTGCCTAAGTTTACTACTGACTATATTCATTTGGTAACAGGAATACTTCTACCGATTTGGAAAACTCTACCGATTCAGAACAGCCGAGTATTTCGATTGCAATTAAGTAATGGAGAGAAAGTACTAGGTCGTGTAATCAGTGCAGAGAATATTCGTGCTGTTGCTGAACAACTGGGTTTGAAGAATAAGCTGCTTTCTCCAGAGGAATTAGTTTCTCTGGTACTGAATGAGCGATATTCAGAGCAATTACCCGGAGGTGTAACTTTGCGTTGTTCTACTATTGCAAATGAACGCCGTATTGAATTAGTCAATGCTTTATCATTGGCTGACTCTCTGGTGGCTGTTGGATGTTTCACTGAAGTAATTCAATGGCGCAAACGGGTGTTTATTCCAGCGAACTCTAAAGCGGCATCAATACTAGCTGCTGTGATTGAAATTCTGGGATGAAATTTGTAGCCACTTTTATCGAGTGGCTACTTTTTTGATTTTCCCGCCTCACTTTCAACCCCAAACAAATCTTTGTAAACTTCATACTCTCGAAAAAGCTCCATAATCAAACTTCGAGTAAAAGCACAATAAATCATATTTCCTCGCGCCTCATACAAACCAAATGCTTTAAACAAATCTTTCTTAGCGCCCTCGATATTACCCAAATGAAATCTGACTATCCCTCGCCCACAGTACGCTTCTGCACAATCAACATCCAAAGATAATGCCTTTTCTAAATCAGAGAGCGAACTTTCTAATTCCCCACATAAAAAACAGAGATTCGCCCTGTTTATATAAGCTGATAAACAGTTTGTATCAAGTAAAATTACTTGATTGTAATCTAAGATAGCTGCTGGATTGTCACCAGTTAGATTTTTATACATATCAGCCCGATTTAAATAAGCTTGGACTAATTTTGGATTCAGAGCGATGGCTTTAGTATAATCTTCAATCACCTTGGGGAATTCTGATTTATGACAGATTTTTGAGCGAGCTAGTCCCCGATTATTATAAGCTTCAGCAAAGTTAGGATTCATTGCTAATGCGTTATCAAAAAGTTGAATCGCACCTTCATATTTTTCGATTTGAAACTGAATCATTCCTATAGTATTGTGAACTTGAGCAAAATTCGGATAGAAATAAAGTGCATTTCTGAAGCACTCCATCACTCCAGATAAATTTCCTGATTTGAGATGCTCCATTCCTTTGTCATACCATAGTTGCCCTTGTTCTACATCAATCTCTTCCATTAATTCCACCATATATTTTCTATTGTGATTTATAATTTCTTAAATATTCATCAACTCGGATATTTAGCCGAGTCAGTTAATTTATCTGTGTATTTCTAATTCTTGACTTTTATTTTTCGCTAAAATTTTATCTATCTGACTATTTGCATCCTCAAAAGTTTGCAATACCTGTGGAGTTAGTTTATTAGTCTGTACCTTTCCAGATTCCAAGTTTAAAATTACCTCTCCATTTTTCTGCGAAATAGTTAAATCTCTCTGCTGGGTACTAAAGGTTAAATCATAAATTTTTCCCAGAACTTGAGTACCATTTTCATTAGACTTACCCCAAACCATGCCAATCCTTTGGGCAATTTTAGTCAACCGACTAATTCCTTCAAGCTCAGATGTATCTTTATTCATTACTGTCAACGCTTGGGCTGATAATTGCTCACCAGCTTTAAATTGATTGGCGACTTCCACAATCCGTTTTTTGTAATTTTCCGGCTTCCCTAACTTATCGGCGGCATTGTACCAATTTCTCAAGTCATCAATAGTGACTGTTGGGGGCTTCTCTACACCTAAAGGTTCGGTTTTTGCACTATTAGTAATCTCTAGTGTGTGAGAGCTAGTCATCAGTGACAGCTTTGTAGTTTGATTAGTAGTAGGTGCAGTTTGAGTACTTTGTTGAGATAAGGGTGGTGGCGGTTGTCCTGGCGATTTCAAAAATTGCGGTCGCGTGGCTAGAGAATTAATTTTTTGTTGATATTCAGCACTTGATTCAATCACAGCCCCAAATTTCTTGGTCATGTTCTCCAAAGTTTTGGGGGGAATTGAACTAGTGACTAAGTTAAATACTGCTAGACCTTTTTTGGTTTCTTTCATAGCATCTTCTCTTGGTACTTGCTGACATTCAACATTTTGATTCTTTAACCATTTGGTTACAGATTCGACTTTGTGGTTGTCAACTGCCAAGCCCATGACTCCAAGTTTTTTGTTTGATTGGGTAGAAAATAAGAATGTGGGACGTTCTTTAACTTGGTGTAGAATTTTAGCACTATTATCAATCATATACAGTTGTTGGGGATCAATCGATTGAGTCCCAACAACTTGAAATTCCTTCGTCCAGTTCTGAGGATATTCAACGCTCCTTGGGTCAATTTTGGCGCACACTAGTGAAAAATTACTTTGAATAATAGCGGGCGCAGGTGTAAGTTCACCGCTTTTGAGTAGTCCAAGCTGTCTGAGCGCATCCTTATCTTTTTTGAAGTGCAGTACTCCCAAGGGTTCACCATTGAGAAATACTGCATCTCAAATTCGTATTTGGCGGCAACTGCTGCAAATTTTTGCTGTGGTGTAAATTCCACTCCTTGGAACAAGTCTTTAAACTGGACAATGGGACGCGATTCTAACTGTGATTCTTGGAAATATTTATTGGTTTGGCTAATCAATAATTCTACTGGTGAGTAGCCCTTTGGTGTTATCCCCGTGTTTAAATAAGCTATTTTTGATTTCTTATCTTTAATATAATTAACATCACGATACAAGTAGCGACTGTTTTCCCGGATTTTATTCATTTCAGGTTTTTTAGCACTTTTGAATAAATCAACCGCTATTTGGTTTTGATAACACCCCTCACCAATCATTTCTCGGTACATCAGGCGGTTAATATCCATTGCCTGCTGGATAATTTCGGGAGTTCTTGGCTCTTGGGCTAGAAATACAAACCCTTGCATATAAGAAAAGTATTCTTCCCGGATTAACTTTGGCTCTTTCTGGCGTTCTTGCTCAAATAGGGCTTCATAATGACTAGAAACTTGGTCTAAATAAGTTGATTGTTGTTCTAAGGTACCGTAAGTTTTAAGTACCTCAATTTCCGATTCTAATGCCTCTAATGCCGTCACTTGATTGTTGATTATGCCCACGCTGATGCTATCGCTCATGTGGATAGCGATTTTTTCAAATGGAGGCTGGCTTCCATCGCTGGGATCATAAAATGATTGTTTTTTGAGCTTAACCGTGGGCGAATAGGCGTTTTGGGGAAGATTTCTTCGCTCTGCCTCTGCTGTTAAATTAGGATATAAGCTGGCTTTTGCCACACCAATGCAATCACCATCATAGTCTCGTGCTTGGCGTTCTGATTCGGTTTCTGCTGGGTCGATAAAATCAACATCGACCCCTCGCGCTTCTAACTCTGTAATTCTTTGCTGTATGCGCTTGTGGTCTTCGTCATTGACTACAATTATGCCTTCTAAGGGTTTACCATCTGGCCCTAACTGATCCTTAACATATTTATTATTAGAAACACACAAACCATTAGAGTTGAGGAAAGGAGAACGGAAGTTAAGAATTTTTTCTTGCTCATCAAGCCAAGAGATGCAAATTTCACCATTTTTGAGTTCCTTGGAGGGAATAATCATTCCTCGGTCAAAAGTAAGCGTTTTCCCAACAGCAATATCTCGCCACTCACTTTGTACAAACCGATTTAATTCCTGTTTGACCTTCTCAGTTTCTAATAACTGCTGATGCCCTAGTAAATCGGCTTTAATGAGTTTGTACATGAACAAGTCATCTTTAGTACTCTCGTCATCCAACTCCTGATCTGCATCTAAGTCATCATTTGTCCTTAAGTTTTTGATATCTGTTTCTTGATTAATAGTTTTTGATGTTTTTAATTTATTTTGGCTCAATGATTCTTTACGTTGTTCGTATCTTTCACAATAGTAAGCAGCAACAATTCTTGGGTCATCTTGAATAGAGGCTAATCTTTGAGCTTGTACCTCTAGTTCCTCGGCAAAATCTTTAATTCCTTGGGGGAAAGATGCCAG
This sequence comes from Nostoc sp. ChiQUE01b, assembly GCF_034531255.1. Classification (NCBI taxonomy): domain Bacteria; kingdom Bacillati; phylum Cyanobacteriota; class Cyanophyceae; order Nostocales; family Nostocaceae; genus Nostoc; species Nostoc sp. ChiQUE01b. Next base: position 16,922 of record NZ_JAVRBM010000097.1, read on the forward strand.
CAATTGGGAGATAGACATCTGTCCTTGTTGAGATTGCCCTTTTTCGGCTAACCAAATATTTTGCTGATATAATCCTGGCTTAATCTGCGGTTTAGTAGCGCCTTTGGGTCTATCCTTGTCTGTTCCCTTAAAACTGCTTACGGGGAGAATTATGTCTATTTTTGGTTCATTTTTAGGATCAGCATATTTTATTCTATCTAGTCTGTATGGTCGGAGTGTTCCTTTGCCAAAGCGATATTTAGTAGTATCTTCTCCAACTCCATCTACCCAACCAAATCGATGCTGAATTACACGATAGCTTTTGTCTGCTTGGGATTCTCTTAAGGTTAGTTTGTCATAGAGTTGTGTTGAAATTTGTCCATAACAGTCCCCAACTAATTTATATGCTAAATCATTTGATAATATTCCTCCATTCTCACCTCTGTTATCAGTAGAATCATCTACTACCAGAATGTTTAGCTTTTCGTGAATTGCATTTTTACAAGCCCCAAGGAAGATGGAACCATAAGCCCCACGGTCTTTACTATCTGGACAAATTTTTTGAATCGTTTCTAAACATTCCTTTTCTCCATAAAGTAAACGAGTTTTTGAAGATAATAGTAAAATGTGTCCATCTGGATGATTTTTTAATTCTTCATCTGTACTGGATTCATCTGAATGCCCAAATGAAAATTCTTTGCCAGGAAAGTAAAATTCCAGTAAAGTATTACTGAGCTTTTCAGTTAAAATAGTTTGACGCTCATCTGTATAAATCCATTGATTGAGCCGGGGATCAAAATGTTTAATTTCCAGAGTCATGGTTTTAAGAATTTCATGAAACTTGATTAATATCTTGAGAGGTTTGTATGTCGAGAATTAAGCGTTGGATAAATATGCATAAGGAAGAATTCAATACAGATGGAACTTTAAAAGATGAAGCTCGGCAAGAAATGTTATCCAAAGGTGAACATCCAGGAGCAATTGATAGTTATGCTCGTAGAGCAAAAGAAGAGTATGACGAGTGGAAGCACTTGGACGAGACTGATCCAGAGCCGTGGCCAATCTACACAGCCTACGATTTCTTCACTGAACAAGAAAAAAAGGAATTTAACCCTGATGGTTCTCTCAGACCTGAATATGTAGAATATGCTCAGAAAATTGGTATCAGTGAAAGTGCGCTAGAACAGCTTGAGTCGCGCAAGAAAATGGAGGTTGATAATTACAATAAAGTGTCTGCCGATCATGTAGAACAAGGCATCAACTTTGGTGCATGGTTGATGAGAGGAAGGATTGGCGCTAGCAGAACATACGGACAACGTCAGCAGCAGATGGAGCAAGACCTGCGTAACTTTGAGGATGTTGACAGTTTGCCTTTCGACAAAGACACCTCTTATTAAAGTAGGTGAGTTACGCTGTAAAGAAAGTTTTTATCCATCAAATACAGTGATTTTACTTGAATATGTGAAAGAAAGCGATCGCCTCACCTTGGGCATGAAAGTAAATATTTATCGAAACAGAATACATGCGTCAGTCGCTAGAATTCAGTTGGGTATTCTGTGCGACTGGTGGATGAATAAACGGGTTTAAAACCCCCTCAAAATCTAGGATTTGGTGGTCTTCTCTACGAGACGCAAGCGCGAACAATTCCTGCGCGGTCTGAATCCCCGACTGATAGCGAGTCTTGCCTACGGCACGCCAAGGGCGAACGAGCGTCAAGATTGCTGACTCCTGAATTCAGAATAGCTGAATTCTTCTTCAAAAACTGCCTTTTTACTCCGTTGACTTGAAAGATTTTAGAGATTGTTGATGGAGTATCATAGTCAGTAATCACAGTGCAGTAAATAAATATACCACACTGTCACTGTATTTATCTATGATGCTTTTTACTGTGTGGTGGGGTGTTTTTTGATAATTCTTTGCCAAGAGATAATTCCGACGAAGAATTATTAGATATTGATGAAGTAGCTATTTTATACATGGCAAAACAGCAAGAAATAGCGACTAGGGAGATTAAGGTAGCCTGACCAATTATTTTCCACGAGTTGGAAGTCAGTTGAGACTGAACTCGCCTAAAGAAAACAGACTCTAACTTTTGCTGAGTCGTGCGATTTTTCAAGTACTCTAAAACTTGCAGACATTCAGATATGTCCTCGCCTTTGTGGACTTTTTGGCACAGCAGAATTTCTAAGCGTTCAATGCGACGTTCTGGAGTAGACAAATTAATATCGTCCCAATCATCCCAAAGTTTAATTTCTTTTAATTCGTTCATAACTTCATCCCTCTATCAAACTGTTGATGCTGTTCAAAAGATAGGGAAAACCAAAACAGACAGTTTCTCTTTCCCAAAAACTTCATTACTTGCGTCGTTTAGGTTTGGTCTTGTTACGTTCATACTCAGCAACGATATCCTTTGCTTGTCCCGGAAGAATTACACTTTTATTGTTGAATCGCATTTGATATACCCGATAACAGAGACTTTTGCTATTAGGACAAGACAAGAAAGTTGGCAGATTAATGATTGCCACGGCTGTAGCAGTTGCAGAAATCAAAACGCCACAGATGAAAAAGAAAATCCCAGAGCGACCCGAACCAATCCACTGACCAAACCAAAATAGGTTAGATTTGAATTTTTCAGAGCGTTGTTTGCGGAGTTTTTTTCGTGACTCCTGGGCTTCAATCCAAGCTTGCAGGTTTTCGAGTTTGTGGGCAGCTAATCGGGTGGCTTTGGCATCAGAGGCTTTTAGTGCCTGAATCTCAATAGTTTGTCGTTCCTGTTCTAGTCGGAAGTCGAACCATTCTCTGAGTTCGGCGGCAAACTGTTCAAGGGCTGCTGTAGCTGTAGGGTTTGCACCTTCAAAGTAAATTGGGGTTGAGGCTTTCCCACTGCACGAGCTTTAATCATTTCAAGTAAGGAACGCCAATTCTGTTGAGAACTTTCTGAAGCTAGTTCTTGTGCTAAATATTTCAAGTACAAACCTGGAGCAATGGCAGCGTGTTGTCCAGCTTTCTCTCGCAGCATTTCCCCAAAAAGTAAATCGCCAGAATCTTGTATGAGTCGTTCAGTTTCTTCAAGGTTTAGTTGAATATCCTCTGCATCCAAAACACCTGCTCCAAAGTTTGGTGCAATAGAGATTTCTGTTTTTCCCTGATGTCGCAAGTTACAGGCAGCGAGAAAACGCTCGGATTCCTCTAAAGTATATTCATCTTGTTCTTTTAGTCCGCAATCGGCGAAAATCTTTAAAGCTGTAGTCAGGGTAAGCTTAAAGCCTTGTTCACGAGCAAGACTTAGTAATTCAGTTATATCTAAAGATTTAGTTGCTTTTTTCCCAGACTTTTTCCGCCCATTCTTGATTTCAGGTAAAGAACTCTCCAGAGTTTCTTCTAGCACAACGTCAACGACTGGTGACAATAGAGCCATCACCTCCTCGTCAGTTCCACCCTGCTCAATTAAGGTGCGACATTCACGAAAACGGTCTGCATCATCCTCTGTATATAACTCTTTTTCAGGTATGCCACTCAAGCGTAAAGTCCGGCTAATTTCTGATGTTGAAAGGTCGTTAAAAAGTTCTTGTGGTTGATACATAATCATGCACTCCTATTTAAAACAATTCGCACTCTTGCTACGCCCAGCTCCGCTGTTTTCATGCCCAAAGGGCTGTACGCAATCACGCTCCGCGAACGAGCGCCATTGTGAATTGTTCGGTCAGTCCTAAAAAGGATTTAACCAGTCAGTTTCCGACTCCAATTCTTCTGGTACGGGAGTTCTGGCTATTTGTAATGCTTCTTTGACTAAAGTCCTGGATATTGGTAATGGTTCTGATTGTATTAGTTGTAGTGGCTGTGATTGATTAGAGGCTACTGCAATCATCGGCGTTCCTTGAGAGGGGATTTCTCCCAGCAGTCCCATCAGATATGAAGAGTGGAGTTGAAGGCGGTAAAGACAAGCACGAATGTGTTGCTCTAAATCCACAGATTGATCCATAGCTTGATAAGCTAAAGGCAACCAATAGCTGCTAATAGCAATCATCGCCATATCCCTAGCAGGATAAAGAGTGTCCCTGGAGTTTAGATACTTAATTACCACCGCTTCTTTACTATCAGCCTTAACTCTACTTCGTAAGCGAAACTCAACATCTGAAAGCATTTCATTATTCCTTTAATTAAGAAGCACGATGAGTTGAAATGGATGATGTAGCGTGTTGGTAACGAAACAATCCATATACATCAGTGAAACGCAAGCACAAGGCATCTTTTTTAATCGGCAGGTTAAAAGCTAAACGCACATCCTCAGATAATTCTGCTGCCCATGAAATGTCGGTATGAGTAAACAAATTTTTCAACTCCGAGCCTAAATATTCCGACGTTCCACCACCAATAATGACTTGCTCAATATGGGCAGGAATATTAATTTTGAGCCAAGTGGATACCCTTTCCCAGTATTCTTTACGAGATAAGTCAGCCACTTCAATAATTTGTGCTATTTCCTCAACCTTAAAATCAGACTTCTTGCTCCGAGCCAAAGGTTTGCAGTATCTCGGTTTCAATGTCGGGCCTGATAGATGAACAGCCTTTAACAGATCATGTAAGTTTTGCCCTGATGTTCGGCTTTTGATTCTCTCCAGCATCCACGCCAAGCCCAATCCTTCCGTCTTTCCAGTTGAGATACCCCGCTCAAAGATTACGGCTGATATATCCCGAAAACCCAGCATCACCACAGCAATGTTCATTTTATTGAAATCTGTGCCAAGTTTTTTACTTCGCGTCAATATCAGTCCCCCACCTTCGGGCAAGCACTGAAAGTTAATCAGATTTATACAAAATTGTTTCCCTCGAAAGCTAAAGCTAGACAGTGCCGATATTAAACCCCTCTCCAATCTCTCTCTATCTTCCCACTCCCCATAAGGCAATAGCAGTCCCAAGGATAAATCAAAGTTTGCCTTCAAAGAATCTCTAATCGCTATTGCCCCCACTGCTGCCAAAGTTTTTGGAATCGCGTTCTCATACTTGAGTTCTAAAAAATTGATTCGCGCTTCAAAATACTTTTGTGCCAAAAAGCCAACCGCATAATATTCTTCGTTGTACTCTATCCATGCTTCATTCTCTGGATTGGGCCGATTCATTTGCCCAGACTCATATAAATCCAACGAATCTTTGGAAATCTTAATTAACTCTGGTTCCATACACAGCAATTCTGACTTGTACGAAATCTCCGAGAGAACACGATAAACCATCTTCGTCATTGAAGTTCCCGGATCAAGACTCAACATTAAATCCACAAGAAAAATTCTCCCTGTTTTTGACCCTTTTTTGTCTATCTAATTGATAATTACTCTCAATTTGAACCGCCCAAACCGTGATTTTTTCCACATTTACGAAGAAAGATTACAGTTTTGGCAATACTCTTTGACTTTCCATGAATTCGTGCATCTGATAGAAAATCTCCACAAAATCCCTCAATTCCCAATAATCACCAATTACATTCAACATCTCCCAATATCTAAAGAATATCTCCCAAATCTCTAATTCATTTCTTACCTTTTCAACTATTCAACATCATCTAGTCACCAAATTCTCATTAGCTTAATATTTTCCAACAATTCCTAAGACTTCCCAAGACTTCCTAGTACTTCCCAACACTTCCCAATTTTCTCAAGGATTTTCCCAATTATCTAGTAATTAGCTGAAATAACCACAAGCCATACAATCCATCTTTTTCTGACGCACAGTACGCCATATTTGGCGGAAAGAATGCTGTAGTTTTTTGCTATATTAAATATCAATTACCTCTGGGATAAAAAACTAAAAATACAATGAGCGTGAAAATATTTTCACTCGTCATCAAGCGTGGCTACATTTGATGATGTGGGTTAACAACGACATTCAATAGTTATTTAAAGGGTGATTATCTTACCAGCAGAGAAAATAAACAGAATTTCTGTCAGTGGAATAGAAGGAGTATTAAGTTATGTTTTGTCCAGAGTCAGGGTGAGCCATGCTAACAGCGGCTAACGTCTCAAGAGAGATGGCAGTGAACTACTTCATCAAGAATTACTATCACGAAGGTAAGTCACTTTGGAGTGGTCAAGGTGCTGAAAAATTGGGTTTGTCAGGGGCAGTGGATGACGAAGACGCTTTTAAAAATGTGATTGAGGGGAGATCGCCTGATGGTAAAGAACAGTTAAATGCCAGGGCAGTCAAACCAAAAACGAAGAGAGCCGCATTAGACTGTACATTCTCTGCCCCCAAAAGCGTGAGCTTGATGGCATTGGTAGGTGGGGATACACGTTTAATCGATGCCCATCATCGGGCATTATTTGAAGTAATAAAACTGATGGAAGAACGTTATGCCTATACCAGAGTCATCCAGGGCGACTCACGCCATAGAGTCAACACTAGTAACTTGGTCGTCGCTCAGTTTGACCATATCGAGAGTCGGGACTTAGATCCACATCTGCACACACACTGTTTGCTGATGAATATGACGCAAACAAGAGATGGTAGATGGTTGAGCCTGGGCAATAATGAAATATTCGCCAATAAGAAATTCTTGGGAATGGCGTATCAAAGTTATCTGGGACGTGAAGTCCTCAAACTTGGGTATGAAATAGAGTTTCGTTTACATGGGCAGTTTGATATCAAAGGCTTTTTGGAGAAAGATTTAGAAACGTTTTCTAAACGACGACAACAAATCATTGCTTCATCTGGGATTAATTCTACTTGGGCAAAACGTGAGAAAATCTGGGACGATACCCGCCAGCGTAAGCAAAAACTACCAGAATCAGAGTTACTTGCATTCTGGAAAGAAGAAGCTGTGGCGTTAGGGATTAGGTTTGTTAAGGCAGGTGAACCAAGGCAGGATATACCAGCCCATGATTTGAGTTTGGTAGATGGGTTAGATTTAGCGATCGCACATTGCAGTGAGAGAAATGTCGCCTTTAAGCAGGAGGATTTAGAAAAATTCATCCTAGAGTCACGTTTAGCTACGGATGTAACAGCAACAGCAGCCCTGATTAGAGAGCATCAGGAGTTAATCGCTCTACCAGGATTGACCGACCAATTTACGACGATGACAGCGGTGAGGCGGGAGTTGGCGACGATTGAGTTGATGCAGCAGGGTCAATGTAAGTTTGGCTCCATTTCCCACTCGGAAGTAGTCGAAAACCACTTAGAGAATACCTTACTAAATCAGGGACAGCGCCAAGCGGTAGAATTAGCTGCAACTACATCTGACCAATTCATTGCATGGCAGGGGGTAGCTGGTGCTGGCAAGACTTTCGCCCTCAAAGAGTTAAAAGCGATCGCTTTTTCTGCCGGATATATTATCAAAGGCTTCGCCCCCAGTTCCTCTGCTGCTAAGGTTTTGAGCGAAGAATTAGAAATTCAGTCTGAGACAGTGGCTAGATTACTTGTCACTGAACCACAGGAAATTGAACCAAATCAAATCTGGATTGTGGACGAAGCTTCTTTACTCAGTGCTAAAGATGCTTATGCACTTTTACAACGAGCAACCTTACTTCAAGCTAGGGTGGTTTTAGTAGGTGACACTCGGCAGTTGTCAGCAGTATCAGCAGGTAATCCCTTCAAATCTTTGCAACAGGCAGGAATCAAAACCGCACACCTCAATGAATCGTTGCGCCAAAAAGACCCTCAACTGAAGCTGGCAGTAGATTTAATCGCTGATGGCAGAATAGAAGCAGGATTTGAACGACTAGAAGCCAACGGTTCCATACTTCAAGTAGACAGTGAATCCAAAATAGAGCAGATCGCCAATGATTATATAGTAGGGACACCAGAGCAGCGACTCAAAACTCTTGTGTTAGCTGGAACAAATACAGAAAGACTTGCCCTTACCCAAGCGATTCGAGACAAGCTCAAGGGTGAAGGAACTTTGGGAGAAACTGCAACCATCACCCAATTGCAAACCAAAAATCTGACAAAAGTACAGATGCGGTTTGCCCATAACTTTGAAATTGGTGATGTGATCATGCCCACACGGGATTACAAACGCCGGGGGCTGGATAAAGGCAAATTATATGAAGTGGTAGGTCGAACTACTGATAAGTTGACCCTAATTGGTGATAATGGTCAGGTAATGGATGTAGACACGGCTTTTGAGAAAGCGGTTTACCAGAGTCACCAGATTGAAATTGCCGTGGGCGATCGCTTGCAATGGAAGAAAAACGATCGGCAATTGGGACGACGCAACGGGCAAGAATTTACTGTGACAGGAATCGACCTGAACATAGTCCACATTAAATATGCTGATGAGCGTACTGAACGCATTAGTTTGGCACAGGCGCAAAACTTAGACTATGCCCTTGTGAGTACAACATATAGTAGTCAGGGGAAAACTGCGGATCGGGTGTTAATTTCGGCAGATTTCACTATTGGACAGGAAAGTTTTTATGTTGCTGCCAGCCGTGCAAGGCATGAATTAAAGATTTACACCGAAGATCCAACGCGATTGGTAGAGTTGGCGCAACAGTCGAAAGCCAAAGAGAATGCTTTGGAATTGCTACGAAAACAAATTCAGAAATCGACGATTGAGCAGCACCAAGCAATAACTATAAATATAAGTGCCCCTTTTGAGAAGCCAGTACTAAAACAAGAGACGACAGTATCTACTCCTAATGTTGAGCCAATTGTGAAATCAGTCGCATCTAGCCGGACAACAAGCCATGATTCATCAACAAAAGTACCGAAAGTCTTGCCCGTCTTGAAAGAGGCACCAAATTATAATACTGTTGAATCGGTTTTCTCTAAGCCAGTACTGAAATCTGCTGCCCCCACAGAACCATTCTGGACACCACATCATACTAAAGACATTCCCAATTTTCTTGAACCAAAGCACTGGCAAGAGTTTGAAGATAGCGCTATCCATCCCGATATTACAGCGTTGAACTTTGAGAGTCTTCAGTTTAACTATGCAGGTGGTGAGCATGAAGCCTGGGAACGGCTCATGGTCAGCGAAAAACTGAATCGAACAAATACAGGACGGCTAACAGATGGTTTTATAAGGGCATATTCGCATCTTGATGCTGGTGGATGGTGGTGTGATGCTGGAGTTGATGCGCGTTCATTCGCTGACTTAAAGCCAGGTGAGAAACCGCCGATTAAACGATGGGGATGCTACAAGCCAAATCAACCAAGACCCAAAAAAGATGAGTCTGGGCAAATAATTGAAGGGAAATTCATTAAATATGAGCATCCCCCAAAAGTTGAATTAAGTATCTTCTTGCTAGATGTCCCTGACGATATTGCCGAACGCATTTACTCCAAACACAAGGTGAACCCCAGTGATAGCGATCGCCAGTCAGGATTTTGGTACTGTGTATGGAAACATAATATCCCGTGTGCGATCGCAGAAGGTGCGAAAAAAGCAGCCAGCCTGTTGAGCCAAGGTCACGCTGCCATTGGGCTACCTGGGATTTCGGCGGGATACCGAACTCCCAAAGATGAGTTTGGTAAAAAAATCGGTAAGTCTTACCTACATGAGGAATTAGCGGTTTTCGCCACACAAGGGAGAGTTTTCAAGTTCTGCTTTGACTACGAAACCAAGCCCGAAACGAAGCTCCATATCGAACGAGATATTTCAGTGACTGGAAGATTGTTACAAGAAGCTGGAGCAAGAGTAAAAGTTGTCAGCTTGCCAGGCCCTTCTAAAGGTGTTGATGATTTCATAGTCGCAAGTGGGCCACTAGCTTACGAGAAATTGAGCCATGAAGCAAAGCGTTTAAGAGACTGGCAACAGCAGAATCAACGCTTCTTGAGTGCGGCTTTTCCACCACCGCCTCATCTGACACCAGAACAACGTTCTATACAAAATAAACCACAGGTACAAACCCATGACTTTAACCAACGACAACAACCCAACACAGATACAGTTGCTAACCGAGAAGATAGAGGAATTGAGCCAGAGAATCGAGCAGTTACAAACCAACAGCCAGCAGATGAGCGAGCTAATCAAGTTATTAGAAACGAGTCAAACCGAGAAACTAACCGAAATGAGTGCGAGTTACGCGAATTTCTTGAAGCAATTAACCGAGATGCTGAACTCGAAAAAGTCTTCGAGCATGGAGACGATATTGCAGGAATTAACCAAAGCTCTACAGATGATGGGCTTCGAGGTCAACGAACAGAGAAACTCTCAAGACAAGTTAACGGACAAAATTCAACAATTTTTAATAGAGAAGCAAATTATGTCCATTCTTCACAACCAGCCACCAGACAACTCTTAAATACAATCTCTGATTATGTTGAGCAATCAGCTATTGAGTCTGCTTTAACCCAAACAGTATTAGGGCTAACAGAACAACTTTCTCAATCTCATCAACAACTTGTTAATGCTAAAAGTACATTCAATGAGTTTGAAACAGCATTGACGGCTGAGTTGCAATCTTATCCAGAAAATAAAGCTATTCTGTCAATCTCTGATTATGTTGAGCAATCAAGTATTGAATCTGCTTTAGCCCAAACAGTATTAGGATTAACAGAGCAACTTTCTCGATCTCATCAGCAGTTAGTTGAAGACCAAACTGCATTTAATAACTTTGAGGAAGCATTGACGGCTGAGTTGCAATCTCATGTAGAGAAAAGAGCTATTTTATCCACCTCTAACTCTGTTGAGCAATCAGCTACTGAGTCAACCTTAGCTAAAACATTACTAGCAGAATTAAAGTTGCATCTCAAACAGATGATTCAGGGTTTAGATATTGAAAGATTGGCAGAAGTAGTTATGGAAGTAGGAAAATATCTCAAAGGTGAAAAGGTAACAGGAGCAAAGGTCAGCGAGTTATTTACGAGTGTTACAACTGATGCTTTAGCTTTGACTTTTGAGGAAAAAATGAACATCGTTAGGCAACTGATTAGAGATGACAAACCATTGATTCTGAAGAGATTGAAAATAAATCCTCAACAGTCAGGTGACAACGGTGAGCAGATCCGGTTTCGGCGCTAACTAATCAATTGGAAATGAAAATTAAGACTTCCCAGTTATTGTTATTCCCACTATTTTTAACTGCTTATTTAAGACAAAATTTCCTAGTTTCTGACCGCTTACTAAGATTATTTTATTGGAGCGACGAATCAACTGTTTTGACAACTGTCCAGTTATGCCAGTATGCACAAAACCCCACCCCGAAGTGTCTGTCTGAACACTTTGCTCGATAGCTTGACCTTTAACATCATCAACAGCAGATCGTAGTTCAGTTCGAGTATTGTCAATAGCTGACTTAACACCCATAAGGCTTTGCTCAACAGTGTTTTTAACACCATCTGCTTGTGTACGTAATTCTCCTGTTAAGTTACCAACTTGTTGATTGAGTTCATTTCTTACACTGTCAGTCTGATATTTAACTTCATCCTTGAAGCTAGTGATTTGTTCATTAATTTGAGATTTGAGTAAAGCAATTTCGTTTCTGAGCTTGGTAAATTCAGGTGTTAGCGCATCTTTAACCCACTCAAAAACATTCTTGGCAGTTTGTTTTACCTTGTTCTCAACCGTACCCACCCAATTTTGAAGAACCGTATTTTGAACTTGTGGTAAAGAACGTTCATTCACCTGGGACAATGCTTTTTGAGTATTTTCAATCAACTGCTGTTGTTTCTCCAAAGATTTACCCATTTCGGCAACTTGGTCAATTAACTTTGACAGCGATTCGGGCGTTTGTTGCGTCTCTTTGATACTTTCAACAAGTTTTTGCTGTGCTTGAAGTTTACTTTGTAAAACTTTCACTTGTTTTTGCAAAGCTTCTACACTATAAATTCGCTCCTTCGTTACAACTTTATTTGGCTGTGATGGGGGAGCTAAACCTAATAAATCATTGGTTATCCGTCCATTTTGAACGCGAAAAACTTCCGATTTACCAATCTTTATCGAGATAGTACCTTGAGAATTTTTGGGGTCAGTTATCGCTAGGTTAATATTCTCTAGTTGTTCGGAAGTCAATAAATTTTTAGATGGTGATTGTCCGACAAGTCCTTTATATACCTGCTGACCACCAGCATAAATACTTATATCGTTGCTAGTCGGTATTTCTTTTGATTTTGCTTTTTGCTGAATATTTTTAAGTAGGGCTTCTAGAATATCCAAGTAGTCACGTTTAATTTCTTTGGCATCTCCATCATCAATCATGATTTAATTCCTTTAGTAAAACTTGAATTAACTCCGAAGGATTGACAGTTACTTTGGGGAGAATTATCCCGCCCAAATGATTGATTATTACCCTTCCTTCAATTTCGATATAAGCAAACTTGCCATCAATGATTACTTGGACAGTTGAGGTATTAATTTCTGGATTAGCAGGTGTATAGTCAGTGAGAACCCCGTCTAAAATACACAAGCTAGCCTTTTCACCAGCATCGCTATAAATTTCAACATATTGAGGAACATAATTAATCCCAAAAGGCTCATCGTCCCAAGCATCGACAACATTTACAATCTCACATGGATATTTATCTGCTAAAGCTGCTATCTGAGGTGGAAGTTTTGCAATTTCTCGTCTGTCATAATCATTAAGTGAGTAAAAATCGCGTGACGACATGGTATTTATCCTGAATATTTGTGATGACTATTAAGGGCAGGAAATTTCACTTTAAAGAAGAATTCAGCTATCCTGAATGGGCTAAACGCCCCGCTACCGCTAACAGGAGTCAGAATTAATGAGTGGGGATTCAGACCCACCACTTGATTATTGCCCCACTAAATCGGAGATTTAGTGGGGAACTTAAACCCGTTTATTCATCCGCCACTCCTACAGAATTCAATTCTGAATTCTGGCTCCTGACTCCTGAATTCTGTTCGTTAAATCAGACTTGCATATTCTGATAACTGCTCTTGGTTTTCTATTAAAGGTAACAATTTTATCGCGGAGGCTCGGCGAATTTTCATTTCTTCATCTGCTGGAGTTAAGAGAGTAGACTTTTTAGATAAGAACTTTTGAAACTCGTACCAAGCTTTCACACTGTCAGCTTCAGACCGGATTTCATGCTTAGGAATCTTAATTGATTGCAAGATTGGCAAACTTATTTGACCACGAGAACGAAAACCGGGACTAATAATTACTGCTTTTCCCGATGGTAAGGTGTTAAATTGATTGACATCAAATAACTTGCGAGTACTGTTTTGGTCAGAATTAGAAATACTTGCACCACCCTTGCCTCCTGATGAGCGAGAACGTTGCTTGTATTTAATTTCCTCTTCACCTAAAAACTTACTAAATCGTTCGGCGGCGACATCATCTTGGGGGTTAAAGAATGCTTTGGTAGCACAACCACCAAAGATGGCATTAGTTGTGTTTTCACCATAAGATTCAATCAGCATTGAGAGATTTTGTAATCCCAGTATCGATACCAAACCATCTTCCCGATTCTGGTTCAGCCAATCAACCAGTGCTGGTAAATAAAGAGTAGGCAACTCGTCAATCCCCAAAACAATTGGACAAGTACGTTTGTTAGCCACATTCCGGCTAACTAATAGATGTAGAATCGAGACTAGCAATGGGGCAATTACATCACGCTTTTCTTTGTTCATCCCGAATACCACCATCTGCCGCCCCTTCAAATCCAAAGGAATATTGGTTTTTCCACAGAACGCTGCTAATGCCGAGGGAACCATGAAGCGGCTGAACAATCCGCTAGCTGTACCCACAATACTAGCTGCTGTTTCTGGGGAACCCGCAACAGATACAAACTGTGCGAAAGCCTCTCTAACCATGAAATTCAGATTTTCTGCTTGCTCAATGCGCTTAACTAACTTGGGCAACCCTAGTATCGCTTGGCACATCATGATATCTGGATACTCTGTGCCCTTTGTCAGCATAAAGACGGCTTGGACTAACTGATCGCCAGCGTTGGTAAAGAAGCTATTTCCAGAATCTTTATCACCGAGTTGGAAATTGCGATTGAGTGTAATCGCAAGCTGCCGTGCCATTTCTGAGTCTTCATTACTGCGAAGAAAGTCTATAGGGTTGGCAACTGCTGATTCTGCAAAGCCTGGGGCAAGCACAGTAACCTGATAACCGCGTTCTATCGCATACCCTGCAAGTATTGGAGCTTGCCCTTTAGATGGAGAATCAGCTGATTCCTGGGAGGCGTATTTGAAATCATATAAAGCCAGAGGTAAGCCCTGGTCAATTACAGAGCGAATCAGGGGATTAATCATTGAAAATGACTTTCCACTCCCTGGGCCACCACAAACTAGGATGCCTCGCTGTGCCTCTGGAAAATAAAGGGTTGTTGAATCTTCAGGGATGCAAGTTCTACGGACACCATTAATAACCTCGCTTGTTGTATTCTTGGGAGTTCCCACATACAGCGATACTCGGTTATGCAAGCGTTGCTGGATTTGTTTACACGCCAACTGACGAGCCGCTGTTTTCTCTGTTGTCCCGCCCCAGCGCGCTGTCGCTAGCTTGGCTTTCCCTCCCCTACTATCGATGATTTTGGCGATTACGATCACCGCACCACAGGCAAGTACCCCTAAACCTGCGGGGGAAAACAGAGCCGATTCAATACCTGGGGGAATAATTTGATTTGGCTTAACCTCTGTCTTAGGAGTCCCTGTCATCGTCCCGTCCCCACGATAACCAAATCATTCTCACTCACGGGCAACCAGGGAACTGGGCCAATGAAGTAAGGGGTGCAAGTTTTCTGCTGAAATGGCGGTCGCGCACAGATCCTAAAGAATAAGCCAAAGTCGGCAGTCCCAAGGGATTCATTAACTCCAGTTAGCGCCACTTTGAACCCACTACCATACACTAGCCGCCCCGTGGGTTCCTTGCCCCCATTCACAGCAGCTAGAATTCCATAACCACCCTTGACTTGTTGGGATGAGCCTGATGCCCAACGCTTACCATACAAGCCGCCCTGACTGCCAGCAAAATCCCCCATCTCTAAGTATGAGCATTCAATGCCTGGAGGACAGGCGACCTCTTCAGTGCGGTCGCCTCTGACAACGCTGCCAGAAACAAAGTAATCATTCCCAGCCCTTGTGTCGCCCTTCTCTGCTGTGCCAAGTACAACCGATGCAATCCCCACAACGCCTATATCAGAGCTAATAGGCTGAGGCATTTTATCAAAGGGCACTTGACTTAATTTAGGAATTTGATTCACATAGGCTTGCTGCCATGATTTAAATTTCCCTAATTGAGTTTTGTCCAACCCAGGAATTGAATCAAGCGAATATTTGCTTAGGTCAATCTTATCTAGTGTCAGGTTTGCGACTTGAGGATTTGAGGCTATGGCTTGAGAAATAGTGCTGCTACCCAGTCCAGCACCATTCTTAGAAAATAGATCAGCTAATGGGGGAACTTCTGATAGGCTCAAATTGCTTAATTCAGCGCGGATTTCTCACAAAATCTGAAAAAATGGGATCAAAAACTGCGACAATG
>NZ_JAVRBM010000098.1:0-31454 GCF_034531255.1 Nostoc sp. ChiQUE01b
TCCCTCATCCCCCTCATCTCCCTCATCCCCCTCATCTCCCTCATCCCCCTCATCCTCCTCACTCGATTGGGTGATTGCGGAAGTTAGCAGCTATCAAATAGAATCTTCCGTCACTCTTGCTCCCCGGATCGGAGTTTGGACGACTTTCACACCGGATCACCTCAGTCGCCATCAGACTTTAGAGAACTATTACAACATTAAAGCCAAATTATTACGTCAGTCTGAGTTGCAAGTGTTCAATGGCGATGATGCCTATTTGAGCCAGCTAGGTTTAAGTGCTTGGCCTGATGCCTATTGGACAAGTGTCAAAGGAAAAGATTTTCTGATTAGCAAAAAAGGCTTTTACATTGAAGACGGTTGGGTTGTGGAAAAATTGACCGCAACCTCTGCACCAGAACCGATTGTGAAGGTATCTACCTTGCGAATGGTGGGAGAACATAACCAGCAAAATCTTTTGATAGCAGTAGCAACAGCAAGATTAGCGGGAATTAATCGTGATGCGATCGCACGTGCAGTTCGGGAATTTCCTGGTGTTGCCCATCGTTTGGAGCATATCTGCACATGGGAAGGTATTGATTTCATTAACGACAGCAAAGCCACCAACTATGATGCTGCTGAAGTAGGTTTAGCATCTGTTAACAGTCCAGCGATTTTAATTGCTGGTGGAGAAGCTAAAGCAGGAGATGATACCGGCTGGCTAGCACAAATTCAAACCAAAGCTGCTGCTGTGTTATTGATTGGCTCTGCTGCACCCGCATTTGCCAAACGTCTCCGAGAGGTAGGGTATCATACTTACCATATTGTGGAAACTATGGAAAGGGCAGTTCCCAAGTCGGCAGAATTAGCCAAGCACTATCAAGCGCCTGTGGTGTTGCTATCTCCAGCTTGTGCGAGTTTTGACCAGTACCCAAATTTTGAGGTGCGGGGCGATCGTTTCCGTCATCTGTGCTTTGCTTGGGCAGGAGGTTGGAAACCCGCCAGAGTAGAACTTCCAGAACTTGAAAACTCTAGTCAAGAGTCCATAGTTCAAAGTCGATAAGCATTATTATGTCTACAAGTTCGTAGTCAGGACTTTAGTCATTGTTTTCTAAGTACTAAATTCCTGACTACAAACTCTCAAAACTAACTTGACAAAATACTAGAAAGATTATTTGGTACTAATTTAAATGTTTCATATCAATTCATCTGCTAATGATCGCAGGAGTTAAACAGATTGCCAATCTTACAGATGAACGACGTTGGATTCTCCAGTTTTTTAGTGCTCCTTGCCAAAAATATTATCTACTCACATGATAGACCTGCGGAATGTAGGCTCAAAGGTTCAACGGCTTACTCCGGTCAGTCGCATAAATTTTTTTGAAGTAAGCTGTTTAGCTCTCTAAAATTTCACTGCTAATCAAATGTCCTAATTGGAAATGATCAAACGTTTTATTAGATCACAAAACACTTTTGCAATAGCTCTAAGAGTTATGATGGGATTAATGGGATCAAGCCTCCCATCGACGAATATGTGTGGAAAGGGTTTGTGTTTTTCAAATTCTCTTTTAAGATAGTTGCTTAAATACCAAAGCGGTTCGCCGAATTCTTCGGATTCGTCAGCCCCCAATTCAATCAACAGTGATCTGCGTTTATCAATTTCAAGAGCAACTTTTTTGGCAAATTCGGCATTGCTTTGAGAGCTTTCGTCCGGTGGGTGATTAGCATCGAACCAAAGTACGTAGAGCGTGGAGACTAAAGTTCTTCTTTGCCAGATATGGGTGTTAGGAGAATCTAGAAATTCTAGCAGTAATTCTAAATTACTTGGACTAGCAAGCATCAAATCTTCGTCTTGTTGTGAGAAATGAAGCTCGTCGTTAATAGCCCAAGTTTCTAATTGTTGGCGAGATAGTGGGGGAAGCACGCTACTTCCACTACTAAAATCTGTGGAACCGCATTTGTCACAAGATTCAGACCATACGCGTGTTTCTTCAAATGCTGCGGTTAGTTCATCAAGACATCGCATTTCTTCATTGCCGCATTTTGCACATGAACGGGTTTGTTCGTATTTTTGAGATTTCATCATACACTGACTAGGCTTTAACAAATAGGCACATCTTTGCAACATCCAAACTACAATGCTGAAATCCTTACGTTTGACATCTACTCCATTTCTTGTCCTGCTAGCACTGATGTCTAGATGTTCTGACTTAGATCGTTTTGTAGTTTCGCCTTTTTTAGCTTACTTTAAATCTAGTTGCGCCAAGGTTCGCAACTCAATTCTCCGCGCTGTCATAAGCTCAGTTTATGATTCAAGCCCCAAACCCTGATTCTCTGGTAATCAAGCAGAGCTGCATCGCCATGTAGTATTTATAAGCTAAACGTAACTCCCAAGTTTTCTAGCAAACCATCACGAGAAAATCAGGCTTTTGGTCGTATACGCCGGAATCCTTGTTATGCAAAGGATAATCTCACACCACAAAAAAACAATTAGCGAATTTACGTAACCTGTACTTGTTTCATTCAGCAGATAATCTTAAAAACAATACGGTTGACATTTTGGGAAAATTACACACAAGTGCATTTTTTTTCAAGAGATAGTCCGGTTTGAGTAATCCACGCGCAACTTGAGACTTAGCTGTGGACGACGTTAGATGCTCCATTTGGAAGGAAAGTTTTTATTCATACTTATTTCCTCCAGTGTAAGAAGTAGAACGACGTTAATAATTAAAGGTTTATATTAAGCGGCTCTAGCCCTATTTTGAAGGCTAAAGCCTTCAAAATAGAGAAAAATATATTTTTTACATTACTTAACATACTTTAATTTATTCCTGCCTACTTACTTAAATATTTTTGGGACTTCAGCTAATTTTTAATAATATGAAAAGTCAGTGTTGACGCGATCGCAGAAACTTTAAACTTTAAGTTCATATCCTAAAATTACCTTGCTCTTTACCCTGTTAGGATATTAATCAGTGTAGGATATTCGCTTAATTTTTGATTATAAAAGTTGATGATTAATATTAATAAATTAAATAAAATTGACTTTCTAGTTTTGATTGCAATTGTAATTATTGGTCTTATACATTTGCCTTTTCCATTTGACGGAGATCAAGCATTTTTTCGGCTAGGTGCTTTGGAGATGCAACAAGGAAAGGTACTCTATCGTGATTTTTGGGATGTGAAGCAACCGGGGATTTTTTGCTTTTACTTTTTAGCAGGAACTTTCTTTGGTTTTAATGAGATTGGCATCCATCTCTTTGAACTTATTTATATGGTGTTTCTGTCTATAGTATTATTGCTGAGTCTAAAAAGCTATTTTCGGCATCCGATAATCGCAAGTCTAGTACCTTTGTTAACAGTTGGCGTTTACTATACTGTTTCACAACCTTGGCATCTTACTCAAGTGGAAGCACTGGTTAGTTTTCCTTTATTCATTTGTCTTTGGCTAACTTCTCAATCTTTTAAATATGAAGGAAAACAAAGATTCTTTCTACTTTTACTGTCAGGTTTTATTGGTGGAATTATCCTTATTTTTAAATTAATACTTTTGCTAATATTAATTTCATTTTGGCTAACTGTTTTGATATATTCTGTGCTAATCAAACGACAGAAAATTCAAAAAGCTTTTCTAGAAATATGTATTCCAATTTTTATGGGTATTATATTTCCTATTTTATTTATTGTTAGCTATTTTGCCTGGTTTAATAGTTTACCAATTTTGTATCAAACATTCTTTTTATATCCACCTCGGATTGTTGCTAATTCCAAATTTGACCCAAATGGGCTTTTTGCAGGAATAAAATGGTTCTTAAATAATTTTTATCCTCTACTTTTAGCCGCTACTGTTGGAGTGGATGTATCATTGCGTAAGTCTAAGAATATATTGACTTTGCTACTTGTGATTTGGTGTATTTTTGCTTGGGGTGTCATTGTTCTACAACGTGGAGCATTTTGGGAATACCATTATTTACTATTGTTTGTACCTATAGGTATTTTAGCAACTAAAGGATTAGATGTTTTATGGGAGTCTTTAAAAAAAATGATTTCACCATTTACTACAATCCTGCTAATATTTTTGTTTTTCTTGCCTTTATCGAACACTCTGATGAAAAAGAGTATTGTTCTGGTTAATAATAACTTTGCTTTAGCTGAAGATACAAGATTTAAATATCAAACTATTTTTAGAGAGAAATATTCATCTCTTCGTTCAGAGGCTGAATTTATCTCCCAACCAGGAAGTCTTCCTGGGAAGATTTATGTAGCTGGCGATCCATCTATTTACTACTTCTCCAATCGGACTCAGGCAACATCAATACGTGGTTGGGCACTTGAATATTTTCTGCCTGAGCAATGGACAAAACTTCTAGAAGAATTAGATTCATCTAAGCCTCCTTATATCTTTATTGATTATATTCAGCAGCCTACTATCAACATAAATTTCCCAATAATGATAGAATTTCTTGAGGGAAGATACCGTATTTTACGTCAAAATGATAACGGGATTTGGTATATTCGTTTGTAGATAAACGACTACAGAAGTTCTGAATCATTCATGATAAACAAGATCCCCGACAACATTTACGTAGTCGGGGATCTGCTGTTTGCAATTCTTTTAAAACCAGATGAATAAACTGTTTGTGTTGCTATAATCCTTACCAATCGTTTGCTTTAGTAAGCTGTCGCGCCTACAAATTGCACTATTTTCATTGTCAAGAAAAGCTGCAAACTCTCTCCCTTGCTCCCTGCCCCCTGCCCCCCTGCGGCCTCAATGTGCTTTCTTAAATGCTTAATAGCTTATCATCCCAGACTTCCAATTCCAAATCGCAAAGATAAATTAACCCGCTTTGAATTTGTGCGTAGGGGAAAGACGAAATGGTAAGCTGAAGAAAGTTATGAGGACGCAAATATGAATGACAAAAATCGTTCTCAATGGGACTTAGGCAGGTTTATTGAAACCCTGACTTACTTTGAGGTAATTCCTTTCTTTAACTGGGTACAGCAGTTAATCCAAGGTCGTTCTAAGGATAATCAATATATACCCAATGGAGGAAGAAATGTGGGTGTAATATTAGTAGCAGGTGCAACAGGTGGTGTCGGTAAACGAGTCGTGCAGCGATCGCTTCAACAAGGTTATAAAGTTCGCGCCCTAGTTCGAGATATTGACAAAGCGCGGTCAATTCTTGGTAATGATATAGATTTAGTAGTTGCGGATATCACGCAACCAGAAACTTTAACTCCTTTAGTTCTGTCTGATATCCAAGCTGTAATTTGTTGCACAGCAGTGCGTGTACAACCAGTTGAGGGAGACACAGCAGATAGAGCTAAATACTATCAAGGTGTTAAATTTTACCAGCCAGAAATTGTTGGTGATACTCCTGAAAATGTAGAATATCAAGGAGTCAAAAACTTAGTCCAAGCAGCAGCAAAATATTTATCCCAAGCGAAGGAAAAACTAATATTTGATTTTACCAAGCCATCGGCAGAATTAAAGGATAACTGGGGAGCGCTGGATGATGTTGTCATGGGTGGTGTGAGTGCCAGTAATATCCAATTAGTAGAAAATACAGCTTTATTTGCTGGTAATGTCTCCACCGCTAACTCTGGCGGATTTGCTTCTGTTAGAACGAAGAATTTTGATCCACCCTTCAACTTATCTAGTTACGAAGGTGTGAAATTGCGTGTCAAAGGTGACGGTCAACGTTATAAAATATTTCTACGGACAGATACACAATGGGATGGTATTGGCTATGGCTATTCTTTCGATACCGTAGCTAATACTTGGATAGATATTCACATTCCCTTTGCAGATTTGACTCCCGTATTTCGGGCAAAAGTTGTCAAAGATACGCCGCCAATTCAGGAAAGTAGAATTTGTTCATTCCAACTGATGTTGAGCAAATTTGAATACGATGGCGCTTTAAATCCCAAATTTTCCCCAGGTGGTTTTGCTTTCCAGTTGGAATCAATTAAAGCTTATGGCGGGACAGCTTTACCACAATTTCTCCTTGTCAGTTCAGCAGGTGTAACTCGTCCCAGGCGCCCTGGCATTAATTTAGATGAAGAACCGCCAGCAGTGAAATTAAATGACCAATTGGGAGGAATTTTAACTTGGAAGTTGAAGGGAGAAGATAGTTTAAGAGAGAGCGGAATTCCTTATACGATTATTAGACCTTGTGCTTTAACTGAAGACGCAGGGGGTAAGGAATTAATATTTGAGCAAGGTGACAATATTAGAGGCAAAATCAGCCGTGAGGATGTGGCAGAACTTTGCGTGCAAGCGCTAGAACTAGGAACAGCATCTAACGTCACATTTGAGGTTAAACAGGGAGAAAATACTGTCAACTCTATTGATTGGCAGAATTTATTTTCTAAGTTACAACCAGATGAAAGATGAAATATTTACAGATTTTCAGTCTGTAAATTATCTCAACCAAGTCTGGTTAGATAGACTGTTTTAACAAGTCAGCTATTTGGTATGAAAAAAATCAAGGTGCTAGTAATCGCCGGGATTTTAGTAACAATTATCTGGGGCAGTTTTTTTTCCAAAACTGCCTCATCACAGCAAGTAGAGTCCCGCATCAATAATTTAGAAGCGGACTTGAATCGTGTTGAGTTGCGGTTAAATCAGCTAGAGTCTCAGCTAGGTAAAACTCGGCAGTCTCCATCCTCAAGAACAACACTTACCCCACGACAATCAACTGGTTCCAGAAGGAACTTAGCACAGCAAGATCCAATGTTTGATCGGCTTGCAACTTTGGTAATTGAATTGAAGCAACAAGTTAATAAATTAGAGGAGCGAGTTGCTAAATTAGAATCACGCTAAATATTTAATCAAATTTCAATTTTTGTAGAAGTTCAGTGCTAATGGGTGATGTTGCCAGAATTGGATGCTTAATACCGCCCCAAATACTTCCAGTGCGGATACGGTGGGAAACTAATATTTCAGGAATTTGACTAGAGATTAAAACTTGTGGTGATGCAAGTTGACCGATGGTTCGTGCTCTGTTGTAATGATATGATTCTGATAGAGCCTGATCCAGTTGTTGAGCGATAATTTCTGGAGTTTCTTTTGCCGAATCTAATAATAGAATATAGTGTGGAGGATCGGCAATCGGTAT
This sequence comes from Nostoc sp. ChiQUE01b, assembly GCF_034531255.1. NCBI lineage: Bacteria > Bacillati > Cyanobacteriota > Cyanophyceae > Nostocales > Nostocaceae > Nostoc > Nostoc sp. ChiQUE01b. The sequence goes on from NZ_JAVRBM010000098.1 coordinate 7,098, forward strand.
CAAGCTTTTAAAATTAGTTCCTTGCAAGTTCAAGAGAGTCAGAGCATTATTGACAAAGGTTTCTTGCAACTTTTCGCCCACCAAATCGCTAATAGCTTGATGTCGTCCGAGAAACTCTAAACAGGGAGTGTGGCGATAGTAATGAGTTACCCGAATGCGATCGCCAATTCGATAACGATACAAACCTCCTTTCTGCGATAAAATAATCGTGTATTCCTTGCCAATGTTGAGTTGATGTAAAGCGTACAGGGAACCAGTCTCATCCTCGAACTCAAAAAATACTTCATCTAGAACTGGCACACATCCCCCAGCGACAATCAAGGGAATCGTCATTGGGGCTTCGGTTGCTAGTAGTCCTTTACCTTGAATGAATACACCCGGAAATTGCGATAGCGAGGCGCTGCTGCTAAAAGCAGAACGCAATCCTTGAGCTTGATCTGCTGCATTGGCACTATCCCAGCAAGAAATCAGCTTTAAATTTGGCCAGAGTTGCATCCAGGGAATATTACTTTCGCTGAGTAGTTGCAGACGATGATATGAAATTAAGTTATGTAATTCTCCTCGCAATAAATCCTGATTTTCTTGAATATATTTTAAATGTATTTGCAGAAAACTTGGACTCCAAATAGAAATAATTTCTAGTTTTTCAGCCTCTAATAATGCCAAAGCCAGTTGATGTTTAAACAAGTTCGCATCATGCAGTCGATTAAGTTTATTTGGCATCACCAACCAAGGGCGTAAAAACCAGCGCAACCAACCATCTAAATAATCTAAATCATCTTGTAAAGCTTGGCTATCTACTACATTTAATTGCGGCGAGATACAAGCATAAATCTTCCCTGTAGAAAATTTCGGGCCGTGTACAATCAAATCATGCGCCCATACACAGAACATTTGATTAAACGATCGCCGCAAAGATTGAGTATAAGGAATCCATTTTACTGCTCCACTACTACCAGAGGTTTTTTCATAGAATAAAATGGGTTCGGGAGTAAGGGAAATTTGCTGCTGTTTTTGATTTAAGTAGGGTTCGAGTGCATCATAATCTACAATTGGTACACGCTGCCAATCATCTACAGAATGAATCCCTAAAGTTTTACCATACTCACTCTTGATTAGGCGATCGCAAATCTCCCTTTTTACAGATGTCTGCATTAACTCTGGGTTATCCAAAGCTTGATGAAATCGCCTTGCCGTTGGTGCGAGTATTTGCCCAAAAAGCTGAATAATCGGACGCATTATTGCACCTTTTGATTAGGATAAAGGTTGCTGGCTGCTGGTAAATAAGAACCATCACCAATGACGACACCAGGAGCAAGATGAGATCCGGCTCCCACAAAAACATTGCTGCCAATCTTGACTTTTTTGACATACAACATTAAATTTTGCTTGCGGGGTTTAATGATGTGAGAATAGATACCGACACGATGCCCGATAACGACGCGATCGCCAATTTCTAATAAACTGCGATCGGCAATTTCTAAACCTGGTGTCCAGTAAACATCTCGCCCCACTTTAGCACCCCACAATCGCAACCAACAGGAAAATACCCCCGGAATTAATCGCAACACTGCTTCTAAAGCTGGAATGGCAATATAAATTGCCTGAATTTGATGACTACCCCACCAGGAATTATATTCTTTATTTTGTAAATAACTAATACCTTCCCGCACAGGATAAACCCATTCATGCAAGCGGTAAACTAGCACTGGTAGCCCATAAATAGAAAGGAACATCGCTAGAATGCTGAAAATATTGGGTGAATAGGCGAGGTAGACTATTGCTACTCCAATTATTATTAATACAATGGTGGGGAAAAACAAAAAAAATTTACTTGTAACTGTCATGTAAACGGAAATAAAAGTTTTTGTAACAAGTTTAAAGAGCTAGGAATTCCGATTATAGATGGCAACTTTTTGCTTTCATAATATGTTCCATGTAACTTATCCCAAATTTTCAGATTAGCTCCATAGTTATAATTATGGATTTCGCGGCAATGATGCCAAGCGTGATCCTGTGGTAAGATTAACCAAAGAGATAAAAGTTGAGAAAGCCAGCTACTTTCAGGAATTATCAAGCGGCTATGTCGCCATAAATCTAACGCAGAAGTTAGACTAACTCCAAGTACATAACCTGTTGGATCGGCTAACAGATACAAAAACAAAGTGTGTATCCATAAATAAATAATTAAGAAACTTGTCCAGAGTGTATTCCGGGAAGTTCCTAATACATCCATCTGAGTAACAGTATGATGGACTTGATGAACCTTCCAGAACAATTTAGTATGTAATAAACGATGATTCCAATAATATAAATAATCAATTATAACAAAACTGATAACAAAACTCGGAATTAATGATACTTTTAAATATCCTTGTTGACTGGGTAATAAATATTGATAAAACCAATAAACTAAATTAGCTTGTAGTAAGGGAATTAAAATTCCTTGAATCGTTAATCCTGTACCATCTAGCAACCAATCTTCACGACTTTTAACTTGAAGTTGAGTTCGTCCAACCTGATTGTTAAGAGTCCAACCAATTAATCCGATAAAAGAGCCAAAAATTAGTAGTTGTAAAAAATTTTGTATTTCCACTTGTGATTGCTCATCCTGATTTTAATTACTTACGAATTACGAATTACGAATTATTTTCAAACCCAAAATGTAACTTTTACTGATTGATTTGGCAATAAACGCGGATCTTCTCCACGAGATATAGCTGTTATAATTGACTCTACAAATATATGAATTGTGTCCGCAGGCGTATTATAAAATTGTGTACCATATTTAGCGATCGCTTCCCCTTGAATCCCCAAAATTTCCACATCTTGGTGGATAATGTGTTGAGCAGTCCACCGCACAAAAGGACGTGCTAACTTATTCCAAATACCGTAGTTGTAGGTGACATCCGTGTAAACCAGAGTTGAATTATCGGTTTCTGGAATAGATTGACTGGTAATAAACAAATGGCGATTATATGCCATTTTATATTCCACAGAGGTAATATTTGGCATATAAAAGCGATCGCTATGTTTAATCTCTGCACCCTGCAAATTCAGAAAACGGCTGTACCATCCCAAATTACTGTTTTCGTTGCGATACTCCACCAAAACCGAACCATTCTGGCGTTCAACAGTCATCTCTAGCTTTTGTTGACGGGAAGTACGGAAAACACCAGGATGAACAAAAGCCGTATGGGGAATATCAATAAAGTTCTCCGCACAATTGGTAACATTGTTAGCAAAACGGTTAATTACCCGCACCGTCTCCCATCCTGTTTCTCCGTAGTGAGGCATAGAAAAGGGTTCAAAATCAACACTTGGGGTATCGGCTAACCGCACATAAACATAGCCATCCTGCTCTTTGGTAGCGTAACACTTGGCTCGACGCTGTGAGGAAGGTTTGAAGTTATCTCCTTCGGCTGGAACAACAATAACATTCCCAACCCTGTCATATACCCAACCATGATAGGGACATTGTAAAGCACCGTCACAAACTTTACCTGTGGACAGACGGCTATTACGGTGTAAACAGCGATCGCGCAAAGCTACGGGTTGTCCATCTTCACCGCGAAATATCGCTAACCATTCCCCTAAAATGCTACGTGATAATACCTTGTTAGGTTGTAACTGTTCGCTGAGTGCGACAATGTACCAGAAATCTGCAAATTGCATAGTGGAAATTGGGAGAGAGCGTCCGAATTGAAAAAGGATTAACTTGTCGCAACTGCGAAGGATTGCAAAAGGTAGAGAAATATCAAGTGAAGATATGGAACTAGATTATATTAACTGTTAGTCTAAATTAGCAATGAGCCAGGAATATATGCCAAACTAAGATTACTGGGATAACTATTGGATAAATACACCCACCTTCGAGCTTACATCGGTAGAGAAACCGGATATGTCTCCCTTTCTGTTTCACATGACAGGTCACAATGCCATTCATGCAATTTTAAATGGTGAAGGAAGAGAAGAACCCTCTGTATCTCTTAATGAAAATTCACGTTATCAAGGTTTTATGTGGGAGCGAGAATGGAGATATCCAAGCGATGATGGATTGGAGTTTAATTACTCTGATATAAAGATCGTATGTTCTCCTCCTGAAGAAGCTGATGAAATAAAGGAAATTCTTAGTGAATATATTCACAATATACAATTCGTTAATGCATGGTCAGAGTATAACAATGTCACTGATTATCTTGCTAAAAGAGAAAGAGATAGCCAAATTAAAAACGTAACCAATGCAAGCAAACAAAAAATTTTATCTCTTGCGAATAAATCAATTAAACAAATGAAGCGTACAATGTTGGAACTTGAACGTTACTTGGAAGTGGTAAATACATTCGCAAGAGGTTCGGCTGAAGTCAAACAGCAGATTGAGAATTTAAGAAGACAAGTATCGGATAAGGAAGAAGAAATACAAAAATTACAACAAGAAAATAATTCTTAATTTTAATCAGTAGGTGCGAATACTTTGGGTTGACGCTAGTAAACCCAAAATTTCCAAAAACTGACAAGTGCGATATTAGGTAGGATCAAAACAGATTGTCAATTTAATATGACAAATATTTAACTCACTATAAACATCGAAGACTTTAAATAAAAGTCTATTTCCACCCCTAAAAAGTCACTAAACGTATCATGGCTTCTAACAAAATAAGGCTCTTGCTGCCCTTCACAATATGAGTAAGTTGGTGGATTATCACCTTCTGACAGCCTGAAAAAGCTAAACTGATAACCCTGGTGCATGAAAAATACAAAAGCATCCTCTGGCAAAGCTTCAGGAAAATCATTTTCTACCAAAAGTTCTTTAGCCCATTCTTGAATTTGCGGTAGATGCTGGTAGAAGCAATCAGAACCACGCAAAAACTTACCTGCACCATGCCCCATCATCTTGAGAAAATCTTTGTAAATACTGGGCAAAGTAATACCTTGTTGTTGTTCAAATTGAATTATTTCCAAATCTGAACATGGCGAAAGCTGATTTTCGTTAAAAATAAGCTGAAGTGGTTTGGGTAAATTGCGAATTGACATTTATACCGACTCCTTTACGCAATGTTTCCGTGATGTACATTTAGCTGAATGTTCGGGAAAGTTTGCCTAAACTGCTTAATGACATACTCACACGAATCACATGGCTCTCTTTCGGTGAATAACTCAATCTTACCCTTTACTTCTCTATTATTTGTATATTTCTGGGCGATCGCTTCTAATATTTTGTACTCTGAGTCTAAGTCTCTTCGGTGTCCGGTAACTTCAAAGGTTTTAAACATCGGTTGATTCGGTACAACAACCGCTCCGTCTCGTAAGAGCTTACCACTAAAGGCGAATAGCTCGGTAAACGTCTCATCTACCCATACTCTAGCAATAGCAACATTTCGGGCTGGTGCTGGCACGTTACAAGTTTTACGAATTTCTGCGACGCGCTCTAACCAATCCATACTTGCTCTTTTAGTTGTTTTTAAATCATTATCTAAACTCTACGAATTTCAATATTCTCTGTAACATCAACCTGACAAGCTAACCGAACATTCGGAATATTAGCTGCTAACGTCTCCAGCATTTCCTGTTCATCAGGTTGGGGAGGAGGAATATCACCAATAACCTCGACCAAACAAGTGCCACAAATACCAGTCCGACAACCAAATAAAACAGGTGAATTCTGAACCGTGAGATGTTCAGACAAACTTTGATGGCATTCCAGAGTGATCGGAACAAAATCACTTCCCGGAAACGATATGTTACAGAAGTCAGTCATAATACGCAACAATCTTACCTAAACAACACTCTTGCATTCCTCTCTACGACTCTGCGTTTTTGCGTGAACTAAAAACAAATCATCTCGCTGTTCAAAACCTTGAAAAGCCATTTGTTGATTTGCTAAATATCGAGAAATTGAATTAGTAGCCATCAGCGACATATCCCGATTACGTTGCCAAAGATAATCGAGTTTTTCAACATACACCTGATAAGATTTCATCGCTTCCTGATGAGTTGAAAAACTGCGCTGTAATCCTTCTGACTCTTCCGTAAAACAACGCTGCATCATTTCTTTAGCATCCTTGTCACTCATCTCAAAAATAGGCGATCGCAACACCCGATAAATCTTGCTATACAGTGCCGGATCGTACCAAAAAATCCCGTTTATCGCCGCAGAAAAATGAAAATGATCGCGCTGACATCCCAGCAATCCTAAATTAGCAACTAGTCGCTCAAACGCAGTTGGTGGCTTAAGGCAGGTGATAACATCGTGAGATATAATTGTCGAACTATTGAAGTGAAAACTTTCATCGAGAAAGTGATAATAGGAAACTTTAGCAGGAATTGGAGCAACTTCAGGATGGGGATGTTTTTGATAATAATTGCTGAGTTTGTGCTGTACTAACTTACCGTTTAGTGTCCGCACTCCCCGGACTGTGAAATACTGACAAGCTAAAAAAGTATTATTGGCAGAAATCAGCCCAAAGTATTGAAGTTGAATTTTTTTCCACCAAGTTTTTAGGGCATTGGTGTCAGCATAAACCATCGTTTCTGTAAAGGGACCGCGCATCGGGTAGGTAAAGATAAGTTCCCCAAACAACGCTTGTTCAACCTGTTTGGCAATTGTGCGGAAGGCGTTAATGTGCGATCGCTCTTGGGAAGATTCCAAATCTAATGTATCGCAGATTAAGCGAAAATCTTCTTGAGCGTAAAGTCCGGCTGCACTGGTTTGATTGAAAAAGATAGTGGCTATTTCAGCAGAAACAATTTGTGAGTAGTAAGCTACCCAGTAAAGTTGGTTCAAAATTATACGCTGATGTTGACTGGACTGTTCCCATAAAGGTGTACCATATAGCAGGGAAAATTCCTCTGGATTCCAATACTCGTTTTGACAATCTTCATAGCGAAAATTGGTAACTGCTTCATCCATTAAAGCAGTATGATCTTGCTGTTTGTTGCGGGTGTGGTTAATTTGTAATTTGCGATGAATAGTTTTTTCCATATCCGTTTTTATTTCACGCAGAGATAAGATTGATATTTATTACACACATTGATGGGCGGGGAGGGGCTCAAAGGCTCCACGTTCTTCTAAATTTTGCAGGATAGACTGGGCTGATTTTATCCCCATGAGCGATCGCAATATTTGTAATCGCGTTCCACTGTGAGTCTCTGTATCTAGTTCTTGTAATACTTGGATTTTTTGCGATCGGGTCAGATATCCTTTCACTTGTTCGACTGCTGTTAGTATACTTTGCGGCCCCACCTGTACCATAAACAAAAACTGTGCCAATACATCAAGAATTGTTGTTTGACTCAATGCTGAAACAGTAATTTGATTAAATAAGGTGGTTCCTGTAGCGTGATGACGGGATTCAGATTGTAAAAAACTAGAAAAAAGTTCTGCTAAAACTGGATAGCGACATTCTTTCGCTAAACGCCGATAATGGCTTAAACCCCATCCTTCTAAAATGACTTGTAGCACAAATAACAAAACTGTTTTATCTGCACTTTCAACCACTTCTGATAATAAGCGCAAAAACGGATCGTCCGTGCTAGTTACTTCCGTTTCTGGTAAAAAATGGCTAATTTGATGAACGTGGGTAGCTTCATCAGCCGTAAACAGTCCATAAAGCATTCGTTCTTCAACTGTTTCTGCTAACAGTACCATTTTTGCCATGTACCCAACGCCTGCTTTTTCTATGAAATATGATTCTTCTAACAGACTACGATTGGCAAGTTCCAGAATAGCAGATTGTTCATTAATATTAGATTCTTGAAAAATTTTGACTTGATGTAAGTTGAAAAATTCAGCATCCCAATAATTTAATTTTGGGTAAGTAGCAAAATTATTTTGATTAGGTAATGCTGCTGTTAATATCCGTCGTAAAAAGTCATCAGAATCTTTATATGGTAGGTCAAAACCGGCAGTATTATATTTTAAATCCATTTTTTTCCTGTCCAATTTGGGTTTGAATATTTGGATAATTAACAGTATGCCAAGTTATCCAGCTTAAGGCTTTCTGTTGATTAATATGCTGAATAAATTGCAAAATAGATTGATCTGCTTTGGTGGGAGTTTTCAAATCAAACTGAATTGTCTGGAATACCTGTGTATCCCCTTTTGCAAAGTAATTCCCAACCTGCTGAGTTAACCATAATAAACCACGATTTAAAACCCATCCCCAAAATCTAGGACGTTTGGGAGTCACAAGAATTGTTTGCCCCTCAGTTTTACCACCTTCGATCATTCGCAGCGCAAATATAATGTAGAAGTGCAGGAAATCTGGCCCTAGTGTCACAGTGCCAGTGCTGCCATACCAATAGCACATACTATAAGTAACTTCGTTGCGGTATAGAGGACGAATCAGGCGAATTAACCAGGAATCATCCCCTCCCCGTGTAGTGTTGCTGAATGTAATAGCGTTGGGGTTGAGGTTTTGGAAATCAAATACAATTTCTAAGGGCAAATTGTGTACTGTATTGAAATGGTGAGCATCAATTGCATTAATTAGTAAGACATTGGGATGGCAGTTTTTGACAAATCGAGACCCCAATATATAATCACAATCTGCCTGTTCTAGTTCTGGTACAAAGGGTAGCGAATTTGGCTTTTCTTCTCCCGCCCAAACCCAAATCATGCCGTACTTTTCCGCCGTGTGCCAAGTTTTAATACACACAGGTAGCGGTTTTTCGAGAGAAGGAATATCTACACAAATTCCGCCACTGTCATACTTCCAATTATGAAAAAAGCAGCGAATTCCATCACCTTCTACCTTACCTTCTGCTAAATGAGCGCCCATGTGTGGACAATAAGCATCCACCACCACTACTTCACCACTGACTCCCCGATAAATTGCCAAATTTTTACCCAGCAGTGTTACCGCTTTCACCTGGCTAACTTTTAATTCTCTCGAAGGTAATGCCCAGTACCATCCCTCCACAAATTGTGTCGGATTGTTAAAGTTTGATTGTGGGTTTGTAGATCCCATAAAATTTAAATTAGAACACAATCTTGCACAAAATTTAACGATGATTCTGACTCCCACATCCGTTTTCCAGCACGGGTGAGATTCTCATAGTTAATTTCAGTTAAACAAACTAATTCATCCCCTAACCGATAGCCAGGGTTTTTTTCCTCAAAAAACTGGATATGAGGATTAGTCTGTCGTCCTGATGGAATTTCAATCAGCCCTTCCCGTAAAATTTGGGGATGCGGAAACCTGACAATACCGTTTGCTTCTTGGTATAAGTTACCATAATATTCCTGTGCCAAATTACCCATTAGATTCTTAACATCGGCAGGTGTTGTGACATCATAACGGGGGTAGAAATCTTGCCAAAAGGTAGGGAGAAAACGATAAGTGCGAAAGCCAGAACAAATTAGCAACCAGTAAAGTTTATTTTCTGCATAATGTTGACGCAGAAAATTGATGGCGGCAATCCAACTACGTGGTAGTGTTGTACTCGACCAAGCACTAGGATCAACAATAGTGTCGCCGGAATATACCACACTAATTTTTTCTCCCAAAAAGGTCTTTTGGCATAACATCAAAGTTGAAAATCCTTTGAGTGCATTGGATGTTTCATCTCTCAACAACAAAACCCAGTTTTTGCGCTCTAGATCAATTTCAAACCCATCCCAGGTTATACCTTGAAAGTGATTTTGCAGCAGCGCATACATGGCGATGCGATCGCTTGGTTGCAAATTTTGAACAGGAATCAGCAAACTCTTCATTATTCGGAAATTACTTAGATTAAATTGGATAAATGTGTTTATTTAACACTTTATTAACCAATTTGGTAAAATTACGGCGTAGTGTGACAGATTCCAAAATGGTTAGTAATGAATTAGACTTTTCAAACAACCTCTTAGGTTAAGAAACTGAACATTACCAAAGCTTTTGTTGGGTTACGCTGTTGCTAATCTAACCTACTATTCTACACCCCTATTTTTTGACCATCGAGACGGTTTTAGCTGATTTACATACTCCATATATTCAGCTAATGGCCGATCAATACTAAGGAGCAACTTTGGATTAAAGCGAATATTGTCGTAAATTTTGCCATCCTCATCTCTGAGCATATAGTAAGCTAACCGAGTACAGAATAGCAAAAACTGACTTTGCAGATATCCCAGAATACCCTGACGTTTTTCAGTTACATAAATCGGTTGAATGATCGTTCTTCCAGGTGCAATTGGAGTATAAGCATATATCATATATAGTGGGGGAAAAAGCTTAACATCCTTCATCATTGTTAATAAACCAATGCAACCATGAGCATAACGCATTGAATACTGATATGTAGAACCAAGAAATCTTTGACCTAACTTTTCTCTCCAAGTAGTTTGAGGGAATTGTCCCCGCATTGTGAAGTCAATTTGTGTGCCTAACTCACTGCGATGTAGCGATAAATCCATTTTGATATCTAAATGATGAATTGTTTTTAAATGTTGAGCATCAATTCCATTCATCATACAGATATGGTGATGGCAACTTCTTACAAATGCAATATCAGCTTTTGCAACAATTTCTTTTCCCTTCAATTCATCATAATCAGCCACTCTCTCGGGTGCTTCAGCATCAGGATAAATCCAGATAAATCCATACTTTTCCTCTGTTGCATAAGCTTGTAATTTAGCTTGAGTAGGAATTTCTGATTGACAGGGAATATTTTGACAAAGCCCTGTTTCATCAAATGCCCAATGATGAAATGTACAACGAATCCAATTCCCATCAACCTTCCCAATTCCTAAATCTGTTCCCAAATGAGGGCAGTAAGCATCTAAAGCCCGCACTTGCCCATCTCCACCTCTAAAAATGGCAATTTTATGACCGCATACTTCTACAGATTTTGCTGTTTTTTTAGGTATTTCATGACTAGGACAGGCAATATACCAACCCTTAGCGATTACATTCCAGTTGTTAAATATTTGCATAATTGTTTGATAAATAATTATTTCATATTTCTTGTCGTTGGCGAATATCATCTTGATATTTACCCGTCCAAATTCTAAATAACATTTTACCTAAACAGTAGGAAGCCCGCCAATAAAAAACAGCATCTTGTAAATCAATATGGCTATGCTCAAATAAAAAATGTCCGGCTAATCCCAATAATTGAGTTAACGGTAATCCTAAGAGTAACCAAAAGTTTTGCAACTTCCAAGTATAAAAGAGTAAGCCGTAAAAAAATAATATTCCCAGAATGTGTAGAGTAATATTAATCGGATGCTGATGTTTAAGAATAAAGATATCCCAATAGTCTGTAAAAGGATGATCCAGAATTTGATTATTAATCTAATCTTTTAACTTTTGTTGAAGATTATAATAATTCATGTCAAAACCTTCTAGAATAAATCCTTATTTAGTGCGATCGCTGGCAACACCACCCAGATATCTCAACCGTCCGCTCGATCAACTTGTTATCTTGCTGGCACAACTCAAGACCTATAGTGCAAGTACTAAACGAAGACCTTGATCAACAAGCACCATTACGCGATCGCTTACTTGGCTTACCTGCTCCATCAAAAACGACTTGTCCACAGTAATCACTTGGGAAACATTCACAACCGAGTTTTGGGGTAAACCAGTTTCATCTGTTGTCACCAAAATATTGCCTGGAGCTTCAGCCAGCCGCAGATTAGTTGTGAGTACAGCAGCAATCACAGTCCGAATTCGGCTACGATTAAACTCATCTGACTGAATGATCAGAACTGGTCTACGATATCCTGGTTCGGAAGCAACAGGCATTGGCAGGTCTGTCCACCAAATTTCACCTCGCTGCATCACCAATTTTCCTCAGATATAGTATGCGCTTGTAGCTTTACAAACAATGGATCAAGACTGCTATCTTCATCAGCATATACAGCATCTAACTGTTGAGTAATTTCATCCCGTTTATGCGATCGCAAGTATTCTTGAAGTGCCACAGCATAAAGCTGACTACGGGATAAACCCATGCGTTTTGCAAATTCTTCAGCAGCCGCAAAGAGAGGGTCAGGAATTGAAATCGCTGTTTTCATAGTTTGGTATAACTTGAGTTATACCTTGATCATACAAGATCGGCGATCGCATTAGTCAAGATATAATTTTCAGGAGTAAGCAATATAATTTATACGTTAATAGTCATTGTCAGCCACACAAATACCTTTACATTTAATGCCGTTCGTAGCAGTACGCTGACAATGAGAACATAGAACTTTTTCGTTTTCTGTTTCTTGATTTATCTCTATACTAGTGCTTGCCTGTAGCTTGTCTTTTTCAGTCTGAACTTTTTCACTCATAAGAATGGAGGGATTTTTTGCTGTTTAAATTTTACAAGTTATTTACGAGTGATTATTGGTGAGGCACTATTTAATATATAGGAATCATATTTGATTTCTGAAATTATCTACGTAGCTGGGGAGTAGGGAGTAGGGAGTAGGGAATAGGGCTGAAGGCTTTTCGAGTTGTACGGAGTTTTTTCACGCAATCAAATCATAGTCCTATAGCAAACTCATACCTGTACTGAATAAAGCGATCGCTCCACCCGGCGTAGGTATCACACTATGTTATAAAATAGGTGAAAGCTCAATCCTAACTCTGTACTCATGAGTCTCCATCCCCTCTTGAAATTTGATATTTCTGAACTCAGCATTGCAGAACGTATCCAACTGGCTGAAGATTTATGGGACAGTATCTTAGAACAGCAAGAGGAACTGCCCTTAAGTTCAACACAACAACAGGAATTAGATCGACGGTTAGAAAATTACGAGAAAAACCCTACAAGTGGTTCTAGTTGGGAAGAGGTTAAAAAACGGTTAGGATTCTCTTAATGAACTATAACCTGATTATTCAGCCAGAAGCAGAATATGATATTCAGGATGCTTTTGAGTGGTACGAATCTCAAAATCCAGGTTTAGGCTCTGAATTTGTCCGTGCTGTTGATGCTTGTCTGTCAGGAATTGGACGACAACCCCTTGCTTACCAAATCATCCACAAACATGTAAGAAGAGCATTAATCCGTCGATTTCCATATATAATTCTCTACGTTTTTGACCAAGATACAGTTTTTGTACTTGCTTGCTTCCATGCAAAACGCAATCCAAAACAGTGGTTGGATAGAATTGAATAAAATTTCTCTTCACAGCGATAATATTACTGTTGGGTTGCGTTACTTAACCCAAGCTACAAGAACAGCGATCGCACTAACGTTCCTAATCAGCGATCGCTTCGCTGTAGGATCTAGCTTGCGTTCGGATGCAGTGATTTGTTAGACCTCCGCTTGATTGGGAGTCTTACCAGTCTATGCTTGTGTTCGGTTTGTTTTCTTTGTAAATCGTTAAATATAGCTTGCAAATCATATTGAAATGATTGAGCGTAATCTTCTCTGTATTTGTGAATTTCTTCTACTATTTCGTTTTTGTACATAATTAAGTCTCCTGATTATATCCTATGAGTTCATAAGGTGTACAAATAACTGGTAAAACATATCCAAGTTCAGAGCTAATTTGTGATAGCTTGCGTTGGATTTGGGCATTTGCCATATGTTTGCAGTTCCATGTTAGCAGATAGTCTAAGCCATAGACTGTTGCCAATGCTATATGCAGAGCATCGTTTGATGCTTTTGGTGGGAGATTACTTTGGTTGAGGAATGCTTGGGCAAGCTCTAGAGCCTCTTCTGTGAGTTCAAGAAGCATGAAGGATTGTAACATACTCAACCTTTGAGATGCGATCGCTGGATCTCCCCTAGCTGCTTCATCCTCAACAATTTCTGAAGCATAGATTATGAATGAACTACGATTTTCATTCCACCAGTCTTGTGTAATCTTGATGTTGGCAGCAAGAATAAGGTTGTCTGTTGGTCTAGCGGTCAAGTGACCTAAGATGCTGGTTTCAATGTAGACGCTTTCCGTCACGGCAACTTATGATTCCTTTTGCTCCAAACTATCCCCTTAACTTATACTATTGATGGTTTTAGCCTCCCACATGAACTAAAACAATCATATTTACCAGTGAGTTATATAATTTATACGTTAATAGTCATTGTCAGCCACACAAATACCTTTACATTTAATACCGTTCGTAGCAGTGCGCTGACAATGAGAACATAAAACTTTTTCGTTTTCTGTTTCTTTATTTAAGTGATACCTGTGCTGAATAAAGCGATCGCGACACCCGCCGTAAGTATCAGTCTTATAAAAAGAGTGCGTTATGTTTCGTTAATGTAGCCTACAATAATAGCGATCGCACTTGACCATATTTCACACCTTACATTCCATAATACTTACTGCTGAATCCTACTGACAGAGGTGCGCCATCATACTGGCAGGATATGCTGACCTTTAACTTCCTCTTGTGGTCGTAATAGGTGTGAAAGTGCGTCTGTTTGCGGACTAGTTCTAACTCGGATGGATTAATACTAAGTACACCCAAGATTTGCTCAGAATCGAACGGGCGGCTTTGACTCCACGGTGCAGTCTTTTTGAGTTCAACATCTACATAATTGATGACTCAAAGTGAACTCGCTGCTAAGATTAGTTCCAGCCAACCTCGCATTGCTAAAGCTGAAAATGGCGATGCTTCAGTATCAATTGAATTGTTGATCCGAGCAATGTTAGCAACAGGTGCAACTCCTCAAGATATTGGGCAGGTAATTGCTGGTGTGGGATAAAAGCAATTCAATGCTAAACTCTCAAACCTCATCTCTGCGCCTCTGCGTGAAATACTTCAACAAGGAAACAAAACAGTTCCCAATTTTTCCCGCCCCAAGCGATCGCTCACTTTCCCCCGACAAACAACCTGAACCCCATTAATATAAACCCCTTGGACAATCTCATCCGAGCCACGCTTAACCATCCGAAGTTCACCATCTAAAACTGGATCTGATATCTGCACTTGCGGGCTAATTGGCTGATTTAAAGCATTGGGATCGAGTAAAACTATATCCGCTTTCGCACCAACTTTCAGAACTCCCGTATCAAGACCAAACCAACCAGCAGGTTCTCCCGTAACGCGGCAAATTGCAGCTTCCGGTGAAAGGAATTTCGTTGCAACTGCTTGTTTTAGCAAAGACAAAGCTCCATCATAGTAGCCCAGGTTACGGACGTGAGCGCCAGCATCGGTAAAACCAGGCAAAATATGAGGATGCTGCATCATCGCTAAACGGGGTTTTAGGCGATCGTTTGCTCCTGTTGCCACCCAGCGTAAATCTGTGTCGTATTTTTCTAATGCGTGAATAAAGAAATCCACTGGTTCTTGTTGCTTTTGACAAGCAATTTGGGCAAAACTTAACCCTTGCCAACTTGCTTCGGGACAGTGAATAACTTCCATCAAATCTAACCGCCGATGGAATGATTTACGCCTTTTACTGAGCCATTCTTGGCGAAACTGACGACGAAATATTTCTGATGCCCATAGTTGTTGCCTTTCCTGTCGTGACTGACAGCCATTGAGTTGTGCGCCTGTGGAGAATTCTTCAAATAAGGGAGTCACAGATCCATCAGAGTAAATGGTGAAGGGTTCGGTTAGGGTTTGAAAGCGGACATTACCATTTAGAAGCCGATTCCAAATAAAAAGTAGGGGGGAAAATATTCGCCATAGGTTGCGATTGTGTACGGCATCTAAAGCAGAGAGAACAGTTAGCCGCAGTGGTTTTTGTCCAATCCCTGAACCTATACGCAGAATATCCACAAAGGAAGCAAGTCGTTGTAAATTGGGGGTGACTTGAAAAACACGTTGGCTACGTCGACAGAGATTAGCCAACATCGCATACTCTTTAAATTTGGCGTGTTGAGAGGGAATTGTACAGCCTTGCCATTCTCCACTCATCCGATGCCAGGGAAACATATCAATAGAAATGCCAATAAAGCCAACATCTAAAGCATCTCTGGCTATGCGCTGCATAAGTTTTAGTTCAAATTTTGTCGGCTGAACCTTTAAACTGCGTTCTAATCCCATCACATGAGCGCGTAAAGCACTGTGTCCAAACATTGGGGCAACATTGGGGCCAAGGGGTAACTGTTGCAAATGCTGTAAATATTCTGCTGGTGTCTGCCAGGAAACCGACTTTTGTAGCCATTTTGCAATCAGCCGATGGGAAAGTGTCTCTACCCTCTGAAAAATATCAGCCAGGATTTGGGGTTGTGCGATCGCAACAGACAAGCTACAGTTACCAATGACCACGCTGGTAACACCATGACGCACTGATTCACTCAATCCTGGTGCAATTTCTAACTCTAAATCGTAGTGGGTGTGAATATCTATAAATCCAGGTGTCACCCATAACCCAGAAGCATCAACCACTTCACACGCTGGGGTAGTTAAGGAGGGTGCAAGGGTGACAATGCAGCCGTTTTGAATGCCGATATCTCCGCGCACAGGTGGAGAGCCTAAGCCATCGAAAATTAACCCGTTTTGAATCAGTAAATCCAACATGATTTTTTCCCTTGCCTTCCTTGCAAGTTTTAGGGCATGGCTTTGAGATTTTCTAGCACTTGATCAATAAAAAGTTTGTTTATGTTAGCCTCATATCTTCAATTCCAACTTCAGCGTGTATAAGGTTGTGCTGTAGTAAGGTCAGGTATAATCCTGTAATGCTTGATGTTGAAAGTACATAGCGTAGCTCCTCTGCCAACAGCGCAAGCGGCAATCAAAGCATCAAGTAAGCCTAAATTATCTGATAGGTGATAGCTGGTGAAATTTGAGAGAGCAAATGCACAGTCAGTTTCACTAGGCCAAATTACAGTTAGGGGAGCAACGAGCTTGAGAGTATTGCAGACTCGTTGGGTATTTTGAGCATTTTGGATGAGTTCCATAACAACAAAGCCAGGAATACTCGGTACTTCTGGAAGGCTGGCAAACCAAGCAATTGCAGGAGTGTGACCGCGCTGAATGTCAATCAAAATGTCTGTATCCAATAAGTACATTAAATTTACCTATGATTGCTCCCGTGTTTCAGCCTGATGGCGCAACTCACGAGCATAGGCTTGACTATCAGTAATATCGGGGCGTGAATTGATTACACCTTCATTTTGCCAGTATGTAACAAGTTCTGCTCCAGTTTTGGGTAAATTATCTACAGATTTTCTTGTAAATAAAATACGTAAAATATATTCTGATAAGGGTAAATTGAGTTGAAAGGCTTCAGTGTAAAGTTCGTTTTCTAGTTCTGCTGGCAGGTTAAGGTTAAGACTCATCTGGCTCTAGTTTTTAATTTTTATCTTAATATTGATGGTAGCTTGAGTGGAAAAAGATTGCCTGAAATTGTTTTGAAATAGCGTAGGCGCAGCCCGTCGTAGACATCGCTTGGGGTTGCAAAATTTAACTGTTACTCATAAATCATGATTGAGTTTAGCAAGGCTACACCTAACATTTTGCGATTTTTACCGACTTTGCTCCACAGCCTTTGCTGCAAGAATCTGTTATGTTGATGTTGTCATCAAGCCGAGTCAGATTGCCAATTATTTGAATACTTGTTAAAGATAATATTCTTTTTAGTAATTCTGTCTTTTGTTCCTCACTCAAGATTACAGGACGTTTTCCATATATTTTTTCTTTTATACTCGATTGAAGATCGGGTCTAAGTAACCCTAAATCAAATTTTACTCTATCGCCGTTGTGAGAAATTGGCAAAAAAGAATACTCATCTTTGCTGTCGAACTATTGCCTACTTACATAAGTGTATTGTCCAGTGTGTTCGCCATGAAAAGGGTATTTTAAATGCCTTTCCCATAGGTCAGAGTTCTTGTTTTGGTAGTCCTTTTGAAACTCTTCAGGTAGTCCTTGCGGGTTATCCGCCCACTCGGCTACGTGATCTACAACAAAAACTGTGTCTAGCTGAATAGTTCCTTTATCGGCAGCATCTCCACTACAGAATAACAGATATGATCCTGCTGTGACATAGGCATGTTTTGACGATTCTTTTCTTCGTAATTGCGTGGCATGACAGTATGAATATAGCCACCTTTCTGAAAATACAAAGGGGTCTTCATTCCCATACGGTTCATCCACCCAAACATAACCTTGCCAATCTGTGAGTTGGTTCTTAATAAAAGCTTTACCTTGGACTTTAGTTTTGTTCCTTGCGTAGTCAGGATGAAATATTAAATAATGTAGTGGCTTCATAAGTAACCTCAAATTCAAGCAACATAACTATTATCTGGTAATCGGTAATTGTAGGATAAACCTTATGCCGTTCCACCCTGATGCTCAGTTTTCACCCAGTGCGTAGTTTACCGCCGTAGGCATCGCTCATTCTTCCGATTTCCTCACTTAAATTTATGCAACACCATATCCTGTATATTGCCTGACATTTTGCGGGTGAAATCCTAAGACAATTTTATCTTTAGGAATTCCGGCAGCTTCTAATTCGTAGGTAACACCATCTTCTGTATCATCCCGTTGTACCCAGATTTTGCCATCAATAATGTCAATATGAACTAAGCAACCGTGAATTCTTTTAGCACCGTCCCAACCAATAGTTATCAGCAAATAGCTGTCATTTTCACTATCAAAAACTGTTTTACACTCAATAACTGCATAAGAATAAGGGATTTGTGTATAAGGTACTAACACCTCTTTGATGATGCGTCGATAGTTATCTAAGGTATCCATTGGATAATCCTCTCAGTTTCAGGATTGAAAACAAGTAAATTTAAATTTTCACTTTCTATTAAAAGTGTACCAATTGGTTCCTCGAATAAAGCTGTGAATACGCTGTCACGCACTGCTAGGTATAATATTCTATCAGGTTCTAGGCGACTGATAACAGCACGATACAGAATAAATCCGCCGATGGCATTTTTGAGGTCTGCCATTTCTGAAGGACTGACAAAACTTTTAATTTCTACGGCTATTTTTTTAGTTCCTTGTTCTGCGGCTAAAAGTTGTTTTGCTCCTAAATCTACATACATATCTTTTTGACCCCATTTTAAATGTAGGGGGTCATCTGTAATTATCCAACCTTCTTTAATTAAGGAATTTTTAACAGCATCGTGATAGATATCTTTTGCAGGCATCTTAAATGTTATTTTATTTTTTGCTAGAATCACTGTCAGGATTTTGACCACGATGTTCAGTTTTCATCCAGTGCGATCGCTCCCTTTGCACACACATTTTTAATGTTGTCACAATCATCACAGGAATCCAATGCACCATGTATAATGACCCTTGAATTGTTGCCCAAAGTAAAGACCATCCTCGTAAATTTTGAAATTGGTAAAGTCCAGCAATAAACGCAATTGTCAGAATGATGCTAAGTAGTGCTTGCAATGGAAACAGAACGGGATGATGGCTATAAAATATTGTCCAAATTAAGTCAGGTATTAGTCCAATTGGCATAAGCTGTAAATTAAATTAGCCAAGACTGAACTTTCATTTTTAGCCGGAACTAGTACACATTTTCCCTCGCTATTAAAGGCTAAACCGTGGTAAGGACAAACAAGAGTTTCTTTATTAACATATCCTAGAGAAAGACGAGCGCCACGATGAGGGCAAACGTCTTGCCATGCTAAAACTTTGTCGCCATTATGCCAAAGCACTACATCTGAGCCTAATAAGCGCTTGTGCAGGACTGTTCCAGGTTGGAGGTCTTGCGATCGCGCTATTACATGCCAATCATTCAGCAAAATCTGGTCTTGCACCATGAGTATCGACATCCGTCAGGTAAAATACTTATATCTTAATCATCCTGTGGAAAAACTATCAAAGCACTTTTAGGATTTGTTAACAGATAAATGTCCGATCTGCACCTATGCAAAAACTCAAAGTGGCGAGAAATTCAGGTTAATGTATAAGTCTTATAAGTTTATCAAAGCGATGGAAAACAAAACAATGGAGCCGCAAACCCCAACTCAAATACAGCAGGATTTACTGATAAAAGCTTATGCTGCCTTCAACGCCCGTCATATTGATTCCGTTCTCGCGTTGATGCACTCTGATGTGGAATGGGCGAATGGTATGGAAGGCGGATATGTTCGCGGCCATGCGGCGGTGCGTGATTATTGGACTCGCCAGTGGAGCTTAATCGATCCTCATGTTGAACCTCAAGGTTTTCAACTTCATGAAAGTGGGCGGATAGTAGTTCATGTTCATCAAGTAGTGCAGGATCTAGATGGAAACTTGATACACGAGCAAATGGTTCAGCATATTTACACTATCGAGAATGGATTAATCCGACAAATGGATATTCAGGTTTTGTGAATTAAGGAGCCTTGGTTTTAATCTTGTGCAGTTTTTCAACAACCATATTTATATTGTTACAACAGATGGTTATTTGGCTGGCGCAGATTTGCAAATAGCAACATTTATTTCCAGAAATCACGGTGAAATCAGTCCAGCCAGTTTCTAGATATTGCCATGCCTGATTACCATCTAGAAACCAGTCAACTTTATATGCCTCATGGCTCAGGACTTGTTTGATTGCTGCACCTAAATCTACTTCATCCTCAACTAATATAAGCCAATACGCTTGGGTTAAGGCTATACCTCTTTGTCAAAGTCAATTTTTTTAACGAACCGCAGAGGCGCAGAGAACACAGAGAGAAGAGAGAAATGCTTAACTGAACTGTATTGTAATATAAGCCTCATTGTCAGTTTTACCCCACCCTAACCCTCCCCGTATGTATTGGGGAGGGAACTAGATTCTTGTTTTCCCCATCGCTTCATTGTTAATTTGGAATAAATTGCATCACCCCTGAAGTTAGCAAAGTCTATTTACCAGAGGGAAGCTTTAGTTCAATGCCTAATTTGCTCCCTATTTCCATAACATTTAAGTTGAATTTGGTTAATGTTGACATAGGTTCTATTTTATTATTGCCTTTTCGACTTCTTCGCAAATTTTCACCCAGGCTTGGTTACGTTCTGCCTTATTTAGAGTATCGAGGGGTTTATTTGGAGGGTGAGCAGCTTGGTATTTTTCAATGTCGGTTTTTCTGTATGAGCTTGCACTAATTGGAATCCAGATAATGGTTAATCCCTCTTGTTCGGCTGCGTTGAGTAAGGGGGGGAGCTCATGTTTGTCGATGAAATCAGAGCCTATAAAGTCAGGGCTGACTAGCAGGATAGCAACCTTAGCCGTGGCTAATGCTTTTTCAATCTCGGCTTTCCATTTTGCGCCAGGTTTGATTTTGGTGTCATCCCAAACGATGAAACATTCTGCACGAATATAGGGTTTTAGTTGTTTTTGTAGTTCTGTTAAGTATTGTGCATCTTGATGACTGTAGCTAATAAATATTTGGTTTCTGATGCTTTCTGACATAATTGGTTCCTTAATGGGGGCTGGTTCAATAATTCCTTTGTCTATTTGTTGTCTTTGTCGAGTTCTTATATCTTCATACCCATCAAGTAGTTGACGCAAATCGAGTTTTAATTTTAGTTTGCCGATGGTGATTGTGCTTTCACCCATTGTCTCAAGTCCGAGAAGTTCTTGGTAGTCGAGGGGCGGATGTTTGGGGTGATTGGGAACGGGAACCCATTCGGTGATTTCGAGATTGGGAAGACTTTTGTGGATTTTTTGGAAGACATCGCGGAGAATGCCGAGAAATAAGCGGCGGGTTTCTTTGCGTCCGCTAATGGTGATGAAAATTTTTTTGTCTTCGGGATCGGCTTTGATCCGAGCAATGTTGTAGATTTCGTTGTTTTCTTGATATTGCAGCATTACGCCACTGCGCCAATAGATTTGGTTATGAATTTTTTGGTGGCTGATGACGATGAAGCGGGAGATGATGCTTTCAGGGAGAACTTTGTAATGGTATTGAAATTCCAGGGTTTCGCCGTGGAGTTCTGTTTCGTC
Source organism: Nostoc sp. ChiQUE01b (assembly GCF_034531255.1). Lineage (NCBI taxonomy): Bacteria > Bacillati > Cyanobacteriota > Cyanophyceae > Nostocales > Nostocaceae > Nostoc > Nostoc sp. ChiQUE01b. Next base: position 28,851 of record NZ_JAVRBM010000098.1, read on the forward strand.
TGGTTGGTCTTTAGGTAAAAGTCCTGCAATCAGAAATTGTGGTGGCTGACATTCTAATTCAAAGCAAAGCTCAAATTCCTTCATCAGTCCGATCAGATAGCGGTGACGCGCTGTGGGGTATCGCTCTGAATTGAGGATGTGGGTGAGATCGGCGGGGGTGAAAATGCCTTTGGTTTGAGTTTTGAGGTTTTCATCGCTCAGGAGCGCGTAAATGCCTTCTGTCACCCAGTTTGGTTTGAGGACATTAGTATCTTTGAGGATGGGATGATCGCGGAAGTTGAGAACTAAGCCGAGTCGATGCAGCAAGTCGATTAGTTGCTCTTGGTTTTGTTCTTCGGGAATCTCTTTTTGGTGGCAGATGCCGATGTAGCGGTTGTAGCTGATGAAGTCTTCTGTCATGGATTCGAGTTGTTGTTTAACCTCAAACCATGTCAGGGGTAGAAGGTCGTAAACTTCTTTGAGGTTGCAGACTTGCTGCAAAATTGCGGTGCGAAGTTCATCAATGCCGATATTATCTTGGCAAGAGGTTTCGATAATCGCTTGGATGTTAGGATATTTTTCGCGTAATGCTTTGCGGTTGATGTCGAGGGGTTGTTCGTCTTTTTTGTTGCCAACGATAATCACAGGGGACTGTCCGCCGAAGCTTTCGATTAGTTTTAGCCAATATTCGATGCGGTTTTCTTCTTCGCTAGTGCGACAATTACAAACGAGGAGATAGAGGCTGCGTTTAGTCAGAAAAAACTGATGGGTGGCATGATAAATTTCCTGTCCGCCAAAGTCCCAAACATTCAGGCGGATGTCTTTGCTATTGACCTGCACGTTCCAAGTTTCCACATTGAGTCCGTCGGTTTGAGGTTGATTATTATCATATTCATCGCGGATTAGTCGCTCTATAAGGGATGTTTTGCCGACGCTGCCTTGTCCGATGAGCAAGAGTTTGGCTTCGTGTAATGGTCGAGTTCCACTTATGCGAATTTGCTTCCAGTAATTAGAAATCTCTTTTACATCTTTTGAATTAAGAATTTCTAATGGAATATGGGTTATTTTGTTGCCACTGAGGTGAAGCTGCGTCAGATTGGTTAAATTAGTGATCGCCTCTGGAATCTGGGTTATTTTGTTGTCACTGAGGTAAAGCTGCGTCAGATTGGTTAATTTAGCGATCGCCTCTGGTATCTGGGTTATTTTGTTGTCACTGAGGTAAAGCTGCGTCAGATTGGTTAAATTAGCGATCGGCTCTGGTATCTGGGTTATTTGGTTGTTATAGAGGTCAAGCTTCGTCAGATTGGTTAAATTAGCGATCGCCTCTGGTATCTGGGTTATTTTGTTGCCACTGAGGTGAAGCTGCGTCAGATTGGTTAAATTAGCGAGCACCTTTGGAATCTGGGTTATTTTGTTGTCACTGAGGTCAAGCTTCGTCAGATTGGTTAATTTAGTGATCGCCTCTGGTATCTGGGTTATTTGGTTGAAACTGAGGTCAAGCTCCCTCAGATTGGTTAATTTAGCGATCGCCTCTGGTATCTGAGTTATTTGGTTGATATAGAGGTGAAGCTGCGTCAGATTGGTTAATTTAGCGATCGCCTCTGGAATCTGGGTTATTTGGTTGTCACTGAGGTGAAGCTGCGTCAGATTGGTTAAATTAGCGATCACCTCTGGAATCTGGGTTATTTGGTTGCTATCGAGGTGAAGCTGCGTCAAATTGGTTAAATTAGCGATCGCCTTTGGAATCTGGGTTCTTTTGTTGTAACTGAGGTGAAGCTCCCTCAGATTGGTTAAATTAGTGATCGCCTCTGGAATCTGGGTTATTTGGTTGCTATCGAGGTGAAGCTGCGTCAGATTGGTTAATTTAGCAATCGCATCAGGTATTTCAGTTAGTTCTACTCGAATTAAGATAAGTTCCTCTAAATGTAGTATTTGCGTTACTACATCGGGAATGCTCTCTAAAGGATTGCCACTAATATCCAACTTACGCAAATTAGGCAAACCCAATAGTTCAAGTGGAAGCATTTTTAAATTGTTGCCCGAAACCTTTTGGAGATAGCGGCTTCCTACGTCTTCATAACCTTCAACTTTCTTTCCCAAAATCAAAGACTCAAGCTGCTGCAACTTACCAATTTCTACAGGTAACTCAGTCAACTCCTGCCCCGACAAGTCTAACTCTTGCCAACCCTCAGCCACGGCGCGATCTATCAGTACCAATAACTCATCCTGCGTCATAATTCCAAGGATAAGGATAAAAAGAAAGAAGATTGATAATAAGATGATCTTAACTGATTCAAGAAAAATGCTAAATTATTACTTTTTGGCGATCGCGCTGACTTGTCAGTTAACTGTTTGGGATATTGCGGATTTAGGCGAGCGCACATATCTAAATTTGGTTTCTAGCTATCTCTGTCATTATACCTGCGCTCAATTTTTGGCATTGTTTACAAAATCGAGCGATCGTAAGTCGGAAAATACTTCATCTACCAAAGATTTGCGGTGCGTTACGCTGGCGTGACAAAGCTAAATTGTTGCAATCATGGCGATGCCTACGGCGGGCTACGCTTACCCATTTGTTATTTCGGCGTACTCATTTGTTATTTCGGCGTACTCATTTGTTATTTC
>NZ_JAVRBM010000099.1:0-30991 GCF_034531255.1 Nostoc sp. ChiQUE01b
GCGATTAAACTTCTTTAAGTATATATGTACTATATTTAGATGCGTTCGCCCTGCCCATCTTGGACAAATAATATCGGAGTATTGATTTCTAAATTACCAGCATTACCACTACTAAAAGTGGCAGCTTGGATCAAGCTTGGTTCAAGAGAAATAGCTTCTTCTGTTACATTTATATAATTATTGGCATTTATAAATACATTGCCTCCATTACCATTTCCAAAAGTTAAAGAACCTAAGCTGCTTCCACTTTTAATATTGATAATCCCTGCTGTTAAATTGATATTTCCGCTATGCCCTAATAGCCTGGAACTAGAAATTGCAGCAAAAGAACCTTTGTTCTCTAATATAAATTCTTTTACCGTTCCTGAAATATCACCCCCGTTTCCAGAGCTATAAGCAAAAGTATTAATGCCCCCATACCCCAGAGGATTAGCTATAGAAGGAATAGAACCACTAACTTTTAAATAATTGGTATTGAATATTATTTTGCCCCCAGATCCACTATTAAAAGTTGTAGTAGCTATTTGTGCGCCTTCAATTTCTGCTTGATTAGCGCCGATTTCAATATTATCCCCTGGTATTCTACCGAAATTACTAGTAAAAATACCGCTAGTAATAAATTTTGACTCTCCTTGCACTCTTAAAATTCCAGAATTATTGAATATAATTCCTCTACTAAAATCATAGTTAACGTTTTGGCTAAGATTTTGACTAATAATTAAAGAGCCACTCAAAACATTTACATTCTTTCCTTGCACATTGATACTATTTGCTGTACCATTATTACTTTCAGCAAAAACCAAAGCATTATTTAAAAGCGTAATATCTGCAAAGCTTTGATTTCCTTTGTTGTTTAATATCCAATCTCTATCTTTTTGGTCAATAGTAACTTCTCCTTGTGCAAGACTTTGTAATTCAATTTTGCCGTTTTGTGTACTTATAATTCCTCCTTCTAATAATATATTTCCACCAATCAAAGCTAAAGTATTGCCAGGCTTAACTTGTAAGCCATTGGAAAAATTTTGAGCAGTTAAAGGAGAGTACACTTCAGAGCTATTAATACTATGCCCAGCCCCCTGAACTTTAATAACTCCAGAAATGCCTGCAAATTTTAGCCCAATAGGTACATTAATACTTAACAATGGTTCAGGTTGTGACAATTTATTAGCACTAAATTGTAAGCCATTACCAAAATCAATGCTGCTTGCAGTGCTAGCAATAAATGAACCACCGATGTCCAACTTTGCGTTTTCACTAAAAATAATTCCACTAGGATTAATCAAAAATAAGTTAGTTGTTCCGTTGGTCTTGATCAAACCATCAATATTAGAAGCTGATCCGCCTGTAACTCTACTAATGACGTTCTTAATATCAGTAGTATTATTAAAGAAAGCAGCATTACCACTAGGAAGAGAAAACTTCTGAAAGCTATGATATAAGTTAGCTGCTGCTCGTGTTCCTCCCTCAATAAAAATTATGTTATTTTCTGTTCTAACGTTACTGTTTTGTGGTAAACTTCCGTCTGGAATAATTTGGGCATTAGTAGAAAAAATATTTGTAAAATATATAGATAATGTTGTAAAAATAAGTTTAAGTAAATTGTATTGATATTTCATAAAACTCTCCTAAAAAAACCTTTGGAATTCTTCACAATTAAAATATTAATCTTTTCTTTTTTAAAGAAGCGCTAATATTAATATTAACATTATTATTGAATGATATGTCTCTTCCTAATGGGCCTCAAAATTCATCACTATTGCAAAGTATTCAATTTCTTATTCGCCCACTAGAAACTTTAGATAACTGGCATCAACAATATGGTGATACATTTAGAGTTTTAGGAAATGAACTACCTGCTACTATTTTTTTTAGTAGTCCAGAAGCCATACAAAAGATTTTTGCATCTGATTCTGATTATTTAACTTCTACTCGAAAAAATAATCTGTTGTCGGTAGTTTTGGGGGATACTTCTGTTCTCTTCCTAGACGGTGAACAACATCAAAGGCAAAAAAGAATTGTGATGCCTGGTTTTCATTCAGAGCGAATACGTGAATACAGTCAAAGGATTTGTGAAATTATTGAAGAAAGAATAAATGAGTTGACTAATGGAAAAATTTTTACTGTTTACTCATTTATGAAAGAAATTTCATTTCGTATTATTATTGATGTTGTGTTTGGACTAAATAATAGTACTCACTATAATCAATTGCATCAACTGCTTCGTCCTTTGTTCGATTTCTTCCACAATCCTTTAAATTCAGCATCGTTGTTATTTCTACCATTGTTTGTAAAGGATTATATATTTGGGAGCTTTGGAGATAGTTTTAAGAGTCAAAGGGAACGAATTCAAAAAATAATTTACGCTCTGATTAGAGAACGGAAAGCCGAAAACAGTTTTTCCCAAAAAGATATTTTAAGTACGCTTTTAAAAACCCATGATGAATCTGGTAAGCTAATGACAGAAAAAGAATTGTGTGATTCTTTATTAACGCTTGTATTTGCAGGTTATGAAACTACGACATCTGTTCTTTCTTGGGCACTCTATTGGAGTCATTATTTGCCAGAAGTTCAAGAAAAGCTCTTATCTGAACTTGCGCTAACTAGAGATATAAGTGAAATTGCACGATTGCCATATTTGAGTGCAGTTTGTTCTGAAACATTGCGTCTTTATCCAACATCGTTGAGTACCTTTTCACGTTTTGTACAAAAGCCTATAGAGATTATGGGCTATCACCTTGAACCTGGAACAATTGTGAATGTTTCTATTTACTTGGCTCATCAGAGGGAAGAAGTATATCCTGAACCCAAGCAGTTTAAGCCAGAGCGATTTTTAGAACGCCAATTTTCTCCTTTTGAATACTTACCGTTTGGAGGTGGTAATTACCGTTGTCTTGGTGCGGCTTTGGCACAGCTTGAAATCAAACTCATGGTAGCAACTATGCTGTCACGCTTGCAATTGGCATTAGTAAATCCTCGTCCCATAAAGCCCATACGACGCGGACTGATTATGGTGCCTCCAAATTTTGAAATGGTGGTAAGTGGAGTACGCTGACGAATAACGTTTTCATCAATACTATGTCAGGATGTTGACAACTCGCAACATCTCTGAAAATCTCAAAAATCTGTTCTGTGTAAGTCATGGCAATTAGACGGTCATTAATCAGGGAATACTAACTGGATTTGGCGCTATTACCAAAATCCTCTGTGTAAACAAAAAAGATTATAAAGTGCCATAACACAACTTCCTAGAAAAGTTCTTGATTTTAACCCGGAAGTTAACAGCCAATGAATAGCAAGCTGGTTCTAACTTTTCCCGTTAAGTCTTGAAATACTTGCTGGCAAAGGATTTAAGAAACAGCACAGCAAATACGGTACAGTTCATAACCGCAGTTTAGAAACTGAACTGCGAGCGTCTGTAGTCGAAAGCGCGAAGCACAACCTATCAGTTTTGAACACAAAGTTGAATTACCTCAAACGAACCAGCGACCTGCCCGAAAAACCAAACTGGCTATCAGATTTTGTCAGGTTAATCTCCGTACACCTTATCGTTTTGATAACCATAACCCACAACAGGTCTACGCTGTTGTGACTTGAAGAAGATTATGGACAGGTTGTCCAACTTTACCTTCCAAAAATACTAAAAAAATAACATCAAGGAAAACTAAGGGTTTCAGGCGACGTTTGTAGGACTGACGATTACCCGCTTGCTCCCCGCCTGGGGGGAGTAAATTGAGAACAGCGGGACACAAGCTGATTTCGGTAAAACAGACTTTTGTCATTATGTCCATTTTCTTCTTCCACTTTATGTATTATGTCCATTTTCTTTTTCCAAAATTCCGATTGCTGTATTCATTCCTTAACGAAGTTATAAGTATTTCAGCTTGTGATTTGTCCAACTTCTTCTTCCCAAACCTGTCCAAAATCTTTTTCAAGTCACAGCTGTTTATGCCACTGAGATTGGTTGTCCAGACAATGAATCACTTGTGGAATGGATGTTGCTAACAACGGAAGTTATTGCAGATATTCAGATGACTTCTACGATTTTACGCTGCTAAGCTAATCGTCATTCATTTTTCCAGGCTGATTCGCTTGGAGTAAAGGCTTCAGCCCTGGTGTTATGCAACTTAAATGCTCATTAGCTTACACGTATCGCTGGCGTGTTGAAGAATACCATAAAATTTTAAGTCAGGATGTCAGGTAGAAAAATATAGGCTTGCTGCTGAGGGCATGAAAACCCTCATTGGTTTCTTGAGTGTGATTGCTGCCCTTGCTTTTACAGTTGACTTATATCCACCGCACCCAGCCTTCAGCCCTGACCATTGAAATTTTTAATCCCCTTGAACTGAGGATTTTGAAAGCTAAATCTCCGAAACTACCCAAGGTGTTAACAGTTAGTTGAGCTGTGGAAGCGATCGCTCATCTTGGTGGTTTTGAGTGGGCGTAGTCGGTTATTCGTTTTAATAAGGCTGGGGATTTATTTCGGGTTTGTGCCCTGTGGTCAGTTTCGTTAAAATTACACAACCTTTGTGAAGGTTGGCAGCTTGCAAAACAGACTTAACGGGAAAAGTCAGCAAGCTGGTTGAGCCAAAATCCATATTTTTCGGGATGTTTTTGATTTTCTTGTGGAAGTTAAGAGATTCCTTAAATACCCTGGATATCTCACAAACTCTGAAAAAGAAGTCAAAAACTGTGAAAATGTATAGATGACAAGCATTTCAGCAGTTATAAACTATGGCCCAAGCAGCAAGGCGATCAATATCGAAACAATTCAGATTTAAGCAACCAACATAATAGCCTCCAGTCATAGTTAATTTTCAAGGTTTCGTTTTATTGCAAGCCCAAGTCCGACAATGCTTTGGTGAACAGATCGATCACAAAACCCCATCAACACGAAGATCGCGCCAGATTTCAGAGACTTGCCAGCCGGAGTTGCCAACGGATTGAACTAGAGGATAATAATCCCAGACTGGAAGATGAGTAGGATAATACTCTGTAATTGGGGTTTGTGGAGCTAAATTTGTTTGTTGCTCAATAGAGGGGCTAACAGTATCAATAATAGGTTGTGAATTGTCAACCGTATCAACTGCCGTAACTAACTGTGATGGAGACTCTGAGGCAGGAGTCTTCTTGATGATGAGTAAATCAGGCTTTTTGTTAATACGCTTCATATCCTGCTTATATTTTGTGATTTGAGGAAAAAAGTCAAAATGTGAAAGTTAAAAGAAATGCCAAGATATAAAAAACACGAAAAACCCCAATCTGAATAACAGAAATTGGGGATTAGTAATAACACTAGTACTATAATGACACAACTAAATACCACAAACGCTACCTTCAGACCGGAGGTGGCTCTATGACCCGCTCCCCCTCTCGTAAAAAGACCAGTGCCGCAACTTCCTCAAAACCAAAGTCAGCACTAAAGCCTGCAAAAGAAGAACAGGACAACCCAGGCTCAGTCACGGTTGAAGTGGCAGCGGTTGAAGTACCAGAACTTACCGAGGATGAACAGCGCGACCGCTTGCATTTAGAGCGAAAAGTCGAGCAGGCTTTTGTTGAAGCCGGCAAGGCACTCATGGAGTTGCGCGATCGCCGCCTTTACCGCTCCACGCATAAAACTTTTGAGGAATATTGCCGCGATCGCTTTGGTTATAGCCGTGATGCAGCCTACCTGAAGATATCTGCTACTACTGTATATGAGAATATTCAGAAATATTTGCCGACCATTGGTCGGCAAATTCCTCTTCCGACAAGTGAAAGACAGGTGCGCTCATTGGCTAAAGCCGAGCTAGAACCGCCTCAACAAGCGCATGTTTGGGAGCAAGCGGTAGAAGAGGCAGGCAATAAAATTCCCTCTGGTCGCATAGTTCAAAGTGTTGTAGATAGAATTCGAGAAGGAACTAAAGTCCCCAATCCCTACCGAGAGGGAGAAATCTGTGTTCTCTTACCCAAAGACAACCCTGAGTTGCGAGGTAAAAGCGGCTGCTGGGGCGTGATTACTCACGTTGGGGATTACAGTTGCACAGTCCAAACCTGGGATGAAGACTATACCGTAAAGATAGAACATCTCAAGTCTTTGGAACTCCTAGATGATGATTGTAAATTCATGCAACAGCTATGCCTTCGATTGCGGCGGTTACATCAAGTGGCAGACCATGATGTGTCTGTAGATTGGCTGTTGCAGGGGTTGGGAAAACAGGCGAAGCCGTATCTGTCAGCGTTACAGGCGAGGCTGTTGGCGGCAATGGAACGGGAGTATGGGCTGGATGGGAAGAAGAAGCAGTGATAGTGCAGCAAGTATTCATAACCGACAGGATTCCACAACGGCTGATGCACAATGCAAATGTCATACCATTTGCCATGTCATTTCCTGCCCCGCCCCCAAAGGTACAAGCCCAGATTCCATAAATGGAACTTCATCAGGAACGCGCCAAGTCGTTTTGGACAAGGTAATTCGCTCGGTATTACGCGGCAGTTGATAAAAATCTGGGCCATAAAAGCTAGCGAACGCCTCCAGTTTATCCAGGGCTTTGACGCTTTCAAATGCCTCGGCATACAACTCAAGGGCGTGCAGAGCCGAAAAGCATCCCGCGCAGCCACAGGAACTTTCTTTGCTGGTGCGGGTATGGGGAGCGCTATCCGTACCTAGAAAAAATTTCGGATTTCCCGATGTTGCCGCTTGCAACAAAGCCTGACGATGCTCCTCCCGTTTCAAAATGGGCAGGCAATAAAAATGGGGGCGAAGGCCGCCCTTGAACAGGGCATTACGGTTAAACAACAAATGTTGTGGCGTAATTGTTGCCGCGATGGTGTTGGCAGACAGGACATACTGCACCGCATCGGAGGTGGTGATATGCTCAAGCACCACCCGCAGGTTGGGAAATCGCTGCTTGAGTTCTATTAAATGTCGCTCGATAAACACCTTCTCGCGATCGAACGTATCAACATCGTTATCGGTCACTTCCCCGTGCAGTAATAACGGCATGTCCACCTGCTGCATCGCTTCAAAGACGCGATCGCACTTAAGAATATCCGTCACACCGGAGTCGGAGTTGGTTGTTGCACCGGCTGGGTAGTACTTGACAGCTTTGATAAACTGGGATTCTTTCGCCCGCAGAATCTCGTCGGGGCTGGTGTTGTCGGTGAGGTAGAGCGTCATCAATGGCTCAAACTGTTGGCCCTCTGGAATAGCCGCGAGGATGCGATCTCGATAGCAAGCCGCATCTGCCACCGAGCGGATAGGGGGCTTCAAGTTCGGCATGATAATCGCGCGGGCAAACTGACGCACCGTGAAGGGCAGAACCGCTTTGAGTGCTGCACCGTCGCGCAGATGCAGATGCCAATCGTCAGGTCGGGTGATGGTAAGCTTTTGCATCCTTTGATTATAACCCTCTTCTGTCACTTTCCGTACAGTCAATCTCTGAAAGCTTTATCAGTCAGTCAATACAGGCTTTCCTATTAGAAAAAAATAGGTCTTGTATTTGTTATTAGGAAATAATCTGGCGATCGCTTGCTATACAAAAGCTTTAGAATTCAGAAATGGCAAAAGTTTTCGGAGACTGACAGAAGAGGGATAAACGGCAACAAAGGCCTCATGAGAATAGGGGCGATCGTTGAGATCTGGTATGGGGCGGGCGATCGCCATTGAACCCAGGCTCTGATACGACGCTGCACTCCCGGATGATTGCTGAAACTCCTTTATTTATGTAATTGCAGCGATTTGCATTCCAGCGCTAAGAATGTCTATCTCAAATGGAGAAAGTACTTTAGATTTCATCTGCTGTAGCTCACTTAGGACAGCGTTAGCATCTGAGGGATTAAACTTGAAGTATTCAGTTAAACTGCCGATGCGATAATTGAAACTCTGATAACGGTGCTTGAAATATAGTTCAACATTACCTCGGTGTGCCCAAGTTCCAAGTATTTGAATTTCAACAGTTTTATAATGGTCAAGTAAATCTGCTTCTATTTCTACCAATCGCTGTTGGATAGGTCTAGTAGTAACTCCTATCTTGTACAAAGTGCCTTGATATATTTGAATTTCTAAGAAATAGAGAGTACAAGATAAAATTCGTTGAAATTGTGCGCGATAAAGCGTTAGGTCAGTAAGGCAATATAACATATCTGCTGCATTTTTATATAAAGCGTGTTTGGCTGCTAGCTCCAGTTTCAATAGCTTTTTAAGCAATAGTGGCTCTTGCACCTGGTTGAATAAATCAAATTCTAACGCTCCGACAGGAATTTTACCCAAATTCGTAAATTCATAAGCTGGAGGGGTTAAATAGACATTTTTGTGAAACATTCCAGCTTTGAGTAGCCCTGGAATAACTAAGCCAGGGCTAATAGGATAATTGATTGAACCGTATTCTTTCCATAGCAATTTTAACTGTGCTAAATCTTTACGCGATAGATAAATATTGAAATTATCGTACAGTGGTAAAATAAGGAAATCGCGCGTAGCTACAGGTAGGCAAGTGGCTGATGAATGAGCAAAGTGATGCTGTTTAACTTTGCCTTTTTTAGCAGTTAGCTCACCAGAACAGTAAGGGCAAAAAAGCTCAGTTTTACCACTAGTAACATCTTCAACACATATTAATGTCCCATCTGATGCCACACCATATTTGAGCCACATTTATCACGCTCACTTATTAATAGAAAAACTAACCGAAGCAGGTAGGTGAAAGTTCTATCAAGTCTTGAATAAATTGCACAGATGCTTCCATGACCCTTTGACTAGTGCTAGTGTACTATAGGATTGCTAGTTTAGAATTGACTCGCCTCAAAAATAGTGTGCAAAGCTACCCTTTTACAACTAGAAAAGTTATCCATGTAGACATGGACGCTTTTTACGCATCGGTTGAGCAACGGGACAACTCGCAATACCGAGGCAAACCATTAGTAGTTGGTGGCAGTCCAAATCAAAGGGGTGTGGTAGCAGCAGCCAGCTATGAGGCCAGGAAATTCGGCATCCACTCAGCAATGCCATCAGTCACAGCGATGGCTAAATGCCCCGAATTAATCTTTGTCAGACCGAGATTTGATGTCTACCGAGCAGTTTCAACTCAAATCCACGAAATATTCAAACGTTATACCGATTTTGTCGAAGGGGTAGCCCTAGATGAAGCATACTTGGATGTGACTGAGAATAAACAAAATATTACGTATGCTTCCACTATTGCTCGGTACATTAAAGCAGAAATACTCAAAGAAACAAACTTAACAGCAACAGCAGGCGTGTCGATTAATAAGTTCCTGGCAAAGATGGCATCAGGACAGAACAAACCCAATGGACTAACGGTGATTCTACCCCAGTCAGCTGAAGCTTTTGTGGAAGGGTTAGCGATTGAAAAGTTCCACGGCATTGGGGAAGTAACAGCGGCCAAGATGCACTCTCTGGGTATACATACTGGTGCAGATTTGAAAACGCGATCGCTGTCTGAACTGACTCAACATTTTGGAAAGGCCGGGCATCATTATTACAAAATAGCCAGAGCAGAAGATGACCGAATAGTTGAGGCGAACAGAGTCCGCAAGTCGGTTGGTGCAGAAACATCATTTGCGGTAAATTTAAGCTCTCGTGCTCAAATGCTACACGAACTCGAACAAATTGCTCTTTCTTGTCAGCAAAGGTTAGAACAACACTCCACAAGGGGACGCACGTTAACGCTAAAAATCAAATTTTCTGATTACCAACAAATCACGCGTAGCAAGACGATGCCCGATTACACCCGTGATTTAGAGGCTATCATTGCAACAGCTACAGCATTGTTTGAGGCAGTTGAGCTTGAGAATCGGAGCGTTAGGCTGTTAGGAATTGCATTGTCCAACCTGGAGAATGCAAAACAAACACAAGTGATTCAATTACCGCTGTTTGAATATTTGATGAATGAGTTGTAACCAATCTGATTGCTAGAGTAGAAAAACGTCAGAGGTATTTGGTACAAATGTATTGTAGGCTGAGAAAGTTGTACTATGCACCTTGTGTGGTTCCGTCGAGATTTGCGGCTAACTGATAACGAGATAGTGACGTTGGCAACTGCTGACGGTGCAGCAGTTTTACCATTGTTTATTATTGATCCTTGGTTTTATACCTGGGCTGATGTAGGAAAAGGGAGAGTCAGGTTTTTGTTTGAATCATTAGAAAATTTAGACAGGAACTTGAGAAAATTGGGAAGTCAATTATATTTATTTGAAGGCAATTCTAGAGAAATATTGCAAGAGTTGACTAAACAGTTAATGACCTGTGGGTATAAACCAAAGCTTTGGTTTAACCGAGATGTGCAGGTAGAGTACGGAATTAGTCGAGACAAAAGTGTAATCGATTTCTACAAAGAATTAAAACTTGATTACCACGTTGGGTTAAACAACTTTCTACAGTTGTCAGAAAAGCGCGATGAGTGGTTTGAGCAATATTATAATTACCAAAGACAGCCCCAACATCAAACACCTCAAACTATCAATACACCGAATTTAAAGGTTAACCTACCGCAGTTAACATTTGAAGAACTGAAACAGAAGTACCAAAATTTTTGGACAGTAGAAAAAGTTTACTTTTTGGGAGGAGAAACGCAAGCAATCTCTACATTAGACTCATTCTTGAAGAGTAGATATCAAGGGTATCATTGGAAGCTATCACGTCCGATGTTGTCACAGATGGGTGCAACATCACATTTATCTCCGCATCTGACTTTTGGAACTATTTCTGTTCGTAGTGTCTATCAAAGCACTAAAGCGAGGGCAGAAGAACTGAAAAGTCAGCCTGCATCAGACTTCTCCTTAAAAGCATTTCGTGACCGTTTGCGCTGGCATGATAGTTTTACACAGCGCCTTTATTTTCACCCAGAAATAGCTTACAAAAACCGTTACCCAGAATTTGATAGTTTGTACACACCAGAAGCATTATCGCCCGTAAAACAAGAATTATTTCAAGCGTGGCAACAGGGCCGGACAGGTTTTCCACTAATTGATGCAAGTATGCGGCAACTCAAAACAATGGGTTGGATGAACTTTCGCATGAGGGCAATGTGTGCCACGTTCTTGACAATTAACTGCGGGATTTCATGGCATCACGGTGCTAAACATTATATGAACTATTTAGTAGACGGTGATTTAGCAATTGATAATTGGCAATGGCAAATGCAGGCAGGTGTAACCAATCCATTAAGCGATACTTTTAGAATATATAACCCCAATAAAAATATTTCCGAGAAAGACCCAGACGGAAGTTTTATTTATTACTGGATACCAGAATTAAAGGGGTACAGCTTACAAGACATTCTTACTGAAAAATATGTTAGTAATAGTTCTTATCCACAAGCAATTTTAGATTGGTCAAAAACGCGTAAAGTGAATGGGAAAATCGTTTCTGATTTACGCAAACAAACAAAAGTGCGATTAATAAACCAAGGTGGAGATGAATATGAAAGTGCTGTGGTTGCTAAAAGCACTGTAGATAAATACTGGCAGCATAAAGATCAGGAATATCAGGAATATCAACAAAAACTGAAAAAGACAGAATAAGAGCGATCGCCCACAGCCATCCCCAATCCGATAAAATTCATCAGTAGAACAGAAGTTGCACCCCAAGGAAAGCAATTGAGCCAAAGTTTACCTACCCCACCGAAGCGAAAACTGAAGATTACCATCCTGACAGTAGGTTCGGTGGGCGATGTGCAACCATACTGTGCTTTGGGCATTGGCTTGAAACGTGCGGGGCATCAGGTAACGGTAGCAGCCAACGAAAACTTCTCCTCATTCGTGAGACAGTTTGATTTGGAGTTTGCCCCTATAGCTGACAATATGCAAGAGTTTCTGCAATCGAAGAAGGGACAGCGACTGATTGCCGGGGAAAAGCTCAGGCTAGAAGATGAAGAGAAACTGTTACGTCAACAGTTGCAATCGGCGATCGCTGCGTGTCAAGGAACAGAAGTAATCATCTACACGCCGTCCTCGAACTGGGGATACCACATCGCGGAGAAATTAGAAGTCCCCTGCTTCATGGCATCAGTTGTGCCGTTGACTCCCACAGGAATGTTCCCTTTTTTGAGATTCGCTCGAACAACAAAAAATCCGCTCAAGAAAGTTATCAACTACGCAAGCTACTTCATTGCAGAGTTCTTGCATTGGCAGCGATATCGCAAACTAATTAACCAATTCCGAACCGAAACATTAAAATTGCCGCCACTGCCATTTTTGGGCAGTCGGTTTAGACACAAAAGCCCAGCTAATGTATCAAGAATTCCTGTACTGTACGGCTTTAGCTCTCATGTTATCCCAAGACCAAGGGATTGGCCTGCGTGGGCGTATGTGACCGGGTTTTGGTTTATCGACCGTGCCGACGAATATGAAGATGAAGCTCCTGATGAACTGCTAGATTTTCTGGGACGAAAGCAAGCACCTCTATGCTTTGGATTCGGTAGTATGACGATGCCCAATCCAGAATATCTGACGTACTACATTGTGGAGGCCCTAAAGAAAACGCGACAAGGCGGCATCATACTGTCAGGCTGGGGGAACGTAGGTAAGATAGTCAATATCAAAGATTCGCTACGAGTGTTTGCCATGAGCGATGTTCCCCATGACTGGCTGCTGCCGCAAGTAAAAGTAATGGTGCATCATGGCGGTGCGGGTACAACGGCGGCGGTGTTACGTGCAGGGATACCCTCAATCGTCGTGCCCTTTTTTGCAGACCAGCCAGTTTGGGGTGAGATGCTAATGCGGCTAGAAGTCAGCCCCAAACCCATACCTTACAAGGAAGTATCAGAAAAAACTCTAGCGGCAGCGATTGAAGTTGTACTGGGTGATAAGGCGATGCTTCAAAAAGCCCAAGAGTTAGGGGAGAAGATTCGGGGTGAGGATGGTGTAGCGAATGCGGTTGAAGCATTCCATCGGTATTTGAGGTTGATTGAGTAAGTTGATTTATGATGTTGTGGCTCGTTTGACAGCTGCCAAAATAAAAGCAATCGCTTCAAGGGTATGTTCCTCAATCATGTCAGGACTGAGGCGATCGATCTCTGGCGTTAAATGTTTCCAGTTTTGATGAACTGTGAAGTAAAACAGGCAAACACTTAAGATATGGGTCAAAGCCAAAAACGGGTTGAGGGGGCGAAAATCACCTTCTACGATGCCTCGCTCTAAAATTTTGAGTAAATGTTCGTGAAGGCTGGCAACGTTACACTCCTTAAAGTATGCTCCTTGATTTTGGCTGGCTTCCTGAAACCACAGCATTTGACGTTGGGGATTTTGAGCTTCATTAGCAATAGCGATGCGAATAACCTGCTTGAGGGCTTCTTCAGGAGAGAGACTATCAAAATTAAATTGTCCAAGTATGGTTTGAACTTCATCAACCGGACGTTGTAAGACTGCCTTGTACAAGCTTTCCTTGCTCTGGAAATAGTAGTGAACAGTTGCAGTTGTCACCTTGGCAATTTGAGCGATCGCACTCAGGCGCGCGCCATTTAAACCATGCCGTGAAAATTCGGACTCGGCGGCATCCAAAATCTGCTGCTGTGTCATTTGAGCATCTCGAACTAGGCGAGCTGATTTGGCTGTTCGTTTACTGAGCTTAACCACTGCATTTGAATTTATGATTTGCCTTTATATGGTACCAAAGGGGTAGATAAATTGAAGAGATGAAAGGAGGGAATTGACTCTACAGCAAGGAATTGATAAGCTTACTAATTAATTAGTAAGTTATTGGCCAACTATGAAGCAATTGCTTGGCGCACCGTGGCTATTGGCACATCGTTGTATGCTTGAGCCTAATCAACCGAGGAAATTTACTTTATTGGGCAAGGATTACGTTCTTTGGCAAAACAACGACGGCGTGATTAATGCCTTACCCAACGCTTGCCCTCACATGGGCGCAATGTTATCAGAGGGTTGGTGTGTGAAGAAACCAGATGGTAGTAGTGTCATAGCCTGCCCTTTTCATGCATTAGAATTTGATGCTTAAGGTTGTACAGTTTTGCCTAATTCTCATAAGCAAAGTAAATCGTTAATGCAGCCGCTAGAGTTAGTTATCGAAGGAGATTTTGTTTGGACTTATGGAGGGTATGAACCGAAGATTTCAATTCCAAATATAATGAATGAAATTGCAGTAGATTATGAATTTATTGGGGCGACAGGAGAACGTAGTATTGCAACTGATATTTTAAGCTTGCTGCTAAATATGCACGACTATAACCATCAAAATGGAACACATAGAGAATTATTTGAGATTGAAGAAGTTCAGGTGAAAAAGTTCATTGACGAAGGGTTACATTCTCATGCCTATTTGACGCAACCTAGAAAATTACCGACATTTTGGGAAATTGTCAAAAATCCGGCTCAACTAGCGATGCCAAAAATATTAGAAGCTCATTTAGAAAACTTCTTTCCATTTATGGGATTGATGCACGGAAACAATAAGCTATTGAGTCTGAAAGAATGTCACTTCTATCTTCCAGAAACAGAAAATCAATCTCGTGTGTTTGTGTTGATATATATGAAGGCACATTCTCCAATTGCACATTTAATTAAAAAAAATCTTCTGAAATTGATTGATGTAGTCATAGAGCAAGATGCAAAGATTTTAAGTAAAATTTATACAAATACACCACAAAAGGTAAAGTTAAACAATGAAGTGGGAATGGATTGGGTGCGGCGAAATTTTGAGAGTTTTCCAGCAGTTACCGAACCAAATTTATCTCTATAGTTGTTAGCTGAAATTAGAAGTAGATAACAGAGTAATTAAATCTCCAAAAGTTAGGCACAAGGTTAGAGGTAACATCAACCGCAGGACATCCGTTTCCACCAACGCGAGAACCGGAGCAATCATATAAACTAGTTGATCCCACAAAGCATAAAGCGTAATAAATGGACTAGAAAGAGCGAGAAATTACGCCACAAGCGATCGCTTCGCTACCCAGGCCACAGATACTTCAGAGCAGAAGCAGGAATAAAATTATATTGCAGCAACGCTTCAAAGCGTGGATTGCTCGAATATCATGATTTTCTAACTGCATACAAGTATTGAAAACGTGGAAAGCTATAAAGAAAAAATCCTGGTGATAGATGACGCGTCTTTCCATGATTGGTTACGATGCGGTTACGGCTGGTGATGGCGAAGAAGCATTAGTAGTGTTTCGTTGTGCTGCCCCAGACTTAATCGTTTTAGACGTAATGATGCCAAAGCTAGACGGTTACGGTGTGTGCCAGGAATTACGCAAACAGACTGATGTCCCAATTATCATGCTTACAGCTCTGGCAGACGTTGCTGACCGAATCACTGGGCTGGAGTTAGGTGCAGATGACTACATAGTTAAACCATTTTCACCAAAAGAACTAGAAGCGCGAATACGGTCAGTATTGCGACGACGGGGTAGCAAAACAAGTGCTGCTGGCGTTCCCAATTCAGGAGTGATTGAAGTAGGCTTTCTCAAAATTGATACAAATAAGCGAACTGTCTACAAAGGTGATGAGCGAATTCGGTTGACGGGTCTAGAGTATAGCCTGCTAGAGTTGTTGGTGAGTCACTCAGGAAAGTCCTTTGACCGTAGAGAAATGTTGCGGCTTGTTTGGGGTTATACCTCAGAACAACATGCAGATACTCGTGTAGTGGATGTGCATATCTCCCGATTGAGGGGAAAACTAGAAGATGACCCCAACAATCCAGAATTAATTATTACTGCTAGAGGAGCAGGCTATCTTTTTCAAAGAATTATTGAATTAGAACATTAATCATGCAACCAACAAATGTCCTCCCTTACAGTTGATACTGTGCTTTGTATCAACGGCAGTGTCCTAATCGTCTTTTATACGCCTGGACAATGCTGGCAGTTTCGTGTCATCAGCCGCACAGGTGGTATTTTCGGAGAGCAAAAGATTTATTACAGTGCAGAAGCGGCTTTGAATGTTGGTTTGGAATCGTTGAGGGATGAATGGTGATGGGTGCTCCTGATGCACAGCAGCAAGTCGAGTGACATCGCACTTCAAGACCGATTTTTCGTCAATTGTACCAAGATAGCCTCAAGACTCTGTAGAGCAGCGTTTGTGGTGCAGAGCTGGTTGGATGATGAGCAGGAGCGATTGAAAATGCAAAGCAAGGCTTGATTACTTTGTTTTGTAGTGTTGCTAGCAGTTGTTTAAAAAGGATGTCAATATGTTAGTGCCATTCTGTATCGATTATTTTATTGTTTATACAATTAAGACAAAAAAGTAAAATTTACGGATTAATCTTTTTGCTTGTAACCACTGCGAACGCTCGTTTAACTCCAGCTTATCTTGGCTCTTTTCGATTGATATTGATGAGCGAACTCGACTATACGTTGCGTGAAAACCTTAAGTTTTATGTAGGGTAAAGTAAATATTTATAATTAATTTATTAGGTTTATAGAACTAAGATTAAACTCTAATTAAGAGCATTATTACAAATTTCTGCGTCAATTAATCCTGCGATTGCACAGCGAATTTTATAAAAAGCGATCGCCAAACTTTTCGGTCTACAGAATGTAATTGACTTGAGTCTACAGTCAAGTATAATTAATACCTACCTATAAGATTTATTCGCTTCAATTGCCGACTTCGACGAGGGTTTTATGAATAAATTTGCCGACAATCCAGCAAACTATTATGATTTATTATTTCAATATATTTACACTGAGTACCACGATGAGGTTGTTAAATCTCTGTTTCCTATAATTAGAGACTATAATAATATACTAGAGATAGGAGTAGGTACAGGTCTAGTAGCAGAAAGAGTCTTAAAACTAAAACCGAATTGTAGCTTTACAGGAATTGATATTTCTAAACAAATGTTAGATGTCGCAAAAAAACGACTGGGAAATAAAATTAAATTAGTCGAATCTGATGTTCTTAATATGCAACTGGAAGAGAGTTTCGATCTAGCTTATACAAATAGCGGCGTTTGGTTTTTTTTAGATACAAATACCGACAATGAATACTTACTATGTAGTAGTATTAATAGTTTTGAGAATAATGTAATAGCATTAAGGCGTGTTGCTGAACATCTGAAAATGAATGGTCTATTGGTTCTGAGCGCTCAAGGTATGCATATAGATAGGGTAGAAAAATTACCAGGAGACATAATCCATCAGGTCAAAGTTTCAAAAACAGATACAGGCGTTAAAAAGCAGTATATATGGATCAGAGAAAACAATGGTGAAATAATTAGCGATACAACTGCTGATTTGTTAATTCTTGATAGCAATAAAACAAAACAGTTGATGGAGCAGTCTGGATTTGAACAGATTGGCATAGAAGGGAATAAAAAACTTATGAAAAACTTTTTACTGTCAAAGTTTCATATTTACCAGAAACGTTAACAAATAATTGTTTTGTCCAAAAGTAAATGGTGGTTGGGGCGTTTGTCAGCAGTTGTTTGATTCCCCCGGTTGATTTGACAGCCCAAGAAAACCGGGATTTTATGTTCTTTGGCGATCGCTCGAATCTGTCGAGTAATCTTACCGACCTCATGGGCCATATTCCCGCCCGACTCCAAAGGAATTTGCTGCAAATAATCGACAAACACAGCACCAATCGACCCCCCAAACTCAGCAATGGCACGACGCACGGCAGAAGCAATCATGGTGGTGGTCGGGGTGGAATGCTCGAAAATCTGCCAGGTATTTGCTGCAAGTTGCTCTACACCCTGAGCTATTTGTTGCCTTCCTCTTTCCTCAGCCTAATAAAGCACTAAAGAGTTAAGTAGATATTAGCAAATCAAATGCTTGATATTAACTACCTATTGACAGATCTTGGCGTCAGTATATTTGCTCACATACCTATCTTAATAATACACCTGATGATAGTGTCAAATTGACTTTTTAAAAGTGTAAATAAAAGTAAGTACTTCAAGAATTAACTAAGTATGGCAACCTTATCTAATCCCACAGTGTCAATCGATCTGTTTACTCATTCAGAGGCTAGTGTCAGCGTAACAGTCGATGTCAGACTCACTTCGTTTGAGACTTTTCTTATTGAGAATGAAGTTGGCTTCCAACTCAGAGCTAAATTAGTTAGAAATGATGGCGGTTTAAACACAAAAGATAATGATTTGTTCTTGTTTCCAACTCAAAACATCACTATTGCAGGGACTTATACCTTTCAATCAACAGTTAGCTATAGCACGCTGAATAAAGATAGTAGTTTTTTTAACAAAGGTAATGAGATATTTGCCAATCTTAGCCTCACAACCACAGAAAAGATGTTTCCATTAAATGTATCGGTTAACAGTCCTACGATTAAGGGTAAAATCTTTTCATTCTCTAAATCGCCTCAGAAATCAAGGGTTCTAGCGATTAAAAATTGATTATTTTGTTAGCAGCGTGCTGAGAAAATCAGCAATTTTATTTGTTGATATTTGTGAAGGAAGTAGTTGTGAGTGAGTTTTTAGTGAATGCTGGATTTCTTGGCAACACAAATCAAAACAGACCCTCTGTAGCTGGTATACCAAGAACGGGTTTCATGCTTTTAAAAATTGGAATAACTGAATGTGTGCGTCCAATGCTGCAATTGCCGCATGAAGCTGCGGTTGCGATCGCAGTCCGTTGCACCCTATGGCAGTAGCCCCTTGTTTGCTAAAAGTAAATCCAATACTGGTTTGTCGAGTAGCGCAGTGGTTGATGATGGTCAGCAGCAGAAAGCTTAATTGACTGGCTGATGTGTTATCCAATCGAATGAGATGAACAATATTTGAAAAGATGGCGGATTTGGGAGAATCTGCGTGACTGAAATAGATTAATTAGGGAGAGTGAATTATGAGTATTTTTTTGCTGTTTATTAGTAGCAATAGATTTACTTAGGCCCTTAGTAATACCAATTCGCAATTCACAATTCGCAATGGGCTACGCCCCGCTACGCTAACGCAATTAAGAAACTTAGATGCTGTAAGCCTTCCGTGATTTGCATCTGTTGCCTGATTTTGGAGAATTGGTATAACTTGTAGAGATAAGGACGGGGCAGTAGTGAAGTTAAAAGCGAAGGTTGTAATCAGATTACTTCGCTTTTGTTGCTTTTATTGCAGTTGCTCTAACCATGTTACTAAATCATCAACTGATGTAAAATCTAGAAACGCTTCTCCTAGTGCCTCCAGTTGCTCAGTAGATAATGCACGAATTCGCTCAATAATTGAGGTATCAACTTCTCCAAAGCGTCGATTTAGTTGACGATAGAATAACTTTAATTCTCCTTTTTGCAGAATATCCTGATAAATAACAGATTCTTGCATAATGTCCTCTCGTAAAAATTGACGAATTAAGTCTTTTGTAAATCGTAAACCAGCAAAAATCTCGGTACACCCAGCAATATTTTGTCTTTCAACTCTATTTGAAATTTTAGCGACACTTTGAGCAACCTGGGATAATAGAGACGACGGAGAATCAGTTCGCGCTAAAGGTGCAAAGGGCAAAAGAGCCGTATTATTAAGGAACTGTGCCGCATCTTGTTCCCATAACTGCACAACCCGATAGCGGTGAGTTGTCATCTCATCAGTATATTCTGTGGTGAAAGCAACTTCATCGTCAGTTTGCTGCAAGAAAATTACTACTTGGGTAATAGGCTTACGATACTGTCGCTTCAGTCTCACATAATAGTCGAGTATGCGTAAGGGAACAGGAGGATTAGACTTAGCTAAAGTCTGAAATTCCAGATGGAGAATGCGGCTTTTTGTTTGGAGAAATATCACAGAATCAGCCCGAATTGGCTCGATTGAAAGTTCAGTTTTTAAAACAGTAACTTCTTGATTAGGTTGATTTGGTAATAACCAGTTAGCAAAATCGGCAGGATATAATTCGGCTAAATACTTAGCAGTGTTATCGTAACTCAATTTAATTCTCCTGTTGAGCAAGATTTAAGTGAGAATTCAAGAGCCATACTAATTCGCAATGACCTCCTTATCTGCGAGACGCTACATGTAGCTTGCTTGGACGTAGGAATACGTCGAAGATCGCAATTCGCTTCTTAAATAATTGCCCTCATGCGCGAATTGCGAATTGGTTTGACCCCAAGGCGGTGAAATGGAATGCCACGTTTCGAGCGAGTTGATTAAGTTAACCATAATGCACCCTCTTGACTTGAAAGTAGACTGCATAGGTAATCAATCCGTTTCCAAGCAACAGCAGCTTGCCGAGGAGAACAACTCAACCCGTAAGCCCGACGTGCATCATAGTTGCCTGGAATGCCCTTAGCTACTCCAATGGAAACCCCATGAGCCACCGTAAGAACTCCGGGTTGATAGCTTCTGATTTCGACAGACTGCCGTATTGACGCAATGTGATTTCTAATTTGGTCTGTCCAGGGGGCCGGCTGTTGACGGTAGAATAAGCCATCGGCGTAGGCAATGATAAAGACTCTTTCTCTTTCATGTGGCAAGCCGAGGCAGTATGCAGGTATAGTTTCCCATTCACATACGTACCGGATTTGGGAAAGGTCTTCGAGGACTGTTGCCATTCCTCTAGAGAGCAGCCCTGTTGGGTTTTCGA
The DNA here is from genome assembly GCF_034531255.1 of Nostoc sp. ChiQUE01b. NCBI lineage: Bacteria > Bacillati > Cyanobacteriota > Cyanophyceae > Nostocales > Nostocaceae > Nostoc > Nostoc sp. ChiQUE01b. The sequence goes on from NZ_JAVRBM010000099.1 coordinate 20,478, forward strand.
TGAGAGCGATGCCTGCGGCAACCCCTTCGGGGAACGCCGGTCTACACTCTTGGATAATCCTGAATTGTTCTGCCCACAATGCGGATCTGGAGTCAGCGAGTCCTTGCCGATTGCCGGAGTTACTTGTGCCGGCGCAAGGGAACCCCCCACAGACGATATCGAATTGCCGAGGGTGGCAGTGATAGGTGGTGATGTCTGAATGGATTGGAGTTGTGGGTTGTTCATAGCGAAGCCGTGATTGGGAATAAGGAGAAATTTCGACAAACTGTTTAACTTGAAACTTGTGCGACAAACCCGCAGCAGCAATACCGTGATGGCTCCAGTCCGCCGATGCCAGAGAATAGGGAAAGGACGGATATCATGCGGCTGCCTCCAGGTGTTGGGGGTGCAAATCAATCTCTGCATTAAACAAACCTTGCCTGCCAGTGATAGGTATAGGGCATATGATTCGCTGAATATTCTCCAATTGCCATGCCATACGCTCGATTCGCCAATCCCCAGTATCAAGTTCAGATTGCAACTGCTGGTTGATGAAAGCCTGAGTCATTTTGATGCAATCAGTCAGGTCTACCAGAGCTACGGCACAACCAAAAGCTAAATCATCCCACTCAATATAGTTATCAGTGTCAATCAGTATTTGTTGATACTTGTTAAGGAGATAGTTATGAGTGAGTTTTTGGTGAATACTGGACTTTTTGGCAGCACAGATTAACAACGGGCCTCTGTAGCTAGTAGACCAAGAGCGGGTTTCATATTTTTTCAGACCCATTGGGATGAGTGTTGCCCAAGGCTGATGCAGGCTGATGGCTTTGATGATGGTTGTACTCACAGTTTTAAAACCCCCGATCATGAGAAAGATTTTTAAATCTCGTAAACTGGTTATCAAACAAAAGCTTGACTGTCCCAGTAGGGCCATTCCTCTGCTTCCGCACGATTAACTCAGCAATGCCACGCTCAGGTGTATCGGGATTGTGCATCTCCTCACGGTAAAGCATGATGACAACATCGCTGTCTTGTTCCACTGCCCCACTTGACCGCAGATCGCTCAGCACAGGACGTTTGTCATTGCGATGTTCAACTTCACGGCTCAACTGCGATAGAGCCAGGACTGGAACATCCAAATCCTTGGCGAGTTTCTTCAACCCCCGGCTGATTTCCGCAACCCGCTCGGTCATATTAGCCCTAGAGTCAGCGGCTTCAGCCATCAGCTGTAAGTAGTCCACAACCACAAGCCCAACACCACCGTAATGCGATGAAACCCTGCGTACTTGGCTGCGGATTTCATTGAGAGTAGGGCAAGAGTTGTCGTTGATGAAAATTGGCAGTTCGCTCAAAGAAGCGATCGCCTGACTCAATGGTTGCCACTGGTTATTGGAAACGCGCCCAGTTTCAAGAAAATTGTTTTCAATGCCCGATTCACTGCTGAGGAATCGCTGTACATATTCATCAGTGGACATCTCCAGGCTGAAGACACACACAGGCAATCGGCTCATTTGAGCCACCGCCAGAGCGAGATTACCAGCCAAAGCCGACTTGCCAACAGACGGACGAGCAGCCAGCACGTACAACCGCCCTTTACGAAAGCCACCACCAAGTAAACTGTCCAAGTCGTAAAATCCAGTGGACACAGCAGGGCTAACGGTTCCAGCGTGCCGTGCTTCGATTTCGGTAAAAGCATCAGCTAGGGAATCGGAAATGTGAACTAAATCTGTGGCGGAATGGTCAGACGCAATGCCGTAGACTTTTTGTTCGGCTTGGTCAAGGACAATCGGTAACTCGGTTTCGGTGGCATAGCCCAGCTTAATAATCTCAGTGCCAGCTTTAATTAACTGCCGCCTTTGATATTTCTCCATGACCAAATCGGCGAAAGCATCGATGTTCACGGCACTGACAGTGCGATCGACAAGTGTAGCCAGTTTATTGCGTCCCCCAACGCGAAACAACAGACCGTTGTCAGACAACCAACTGGTTATGTAAAGCAAATCTGTTGGTAACCCTTGGCTGTACAACCGTTGTGCTGCTTGGTATATGTCCTTGTGGGCGTTGATGTAAAAGGCATCGGCACTCAAGCGATCGCTGATTCGGCTCATGGCATTTGGGTCGAGCATGATGCCGCCGAGTATGCCTTCTTCAGCTTCGATGCTTTGTGGTGGCAGGCGGTCTTGTTGAGACGAGAAGTTAAGTTCGTTTGTCATGGTTTACCTCGGTTAGAAAGTCAAGGAGAAGTCGGAGGTCGGAAGTCGGAAGTTAAGAGTGAACAACAGGGGCACAAGAAGCTCTTAAGAAGCACAATGTAGAAATAAACTACTTCCGACTTCGATTCATGCTGCTTGTGGATGTAAGTACGCATACATGGTAGGTTGTGTAAGTTTTAACCAATCCAACCAGTTGTCTGTTGCACCTGTGTGTTGTTGGTCATAGCGGGTACTGAATTGAGCGATCGCTTTGTCCTTGCCAACTTCATCCATACGGTCTAGCAATTCGCAGAATGTCGCTTTGTGCCAATCAAGAGAACGATTCGAGTAGTAGCCAATGGGTTGATTAGTGGCTTTTGATTCTTCAGCTTGTGGTGCAACCGACTCCGCAACTTTTGACCAATAGCCCAGCAGTTCTTCTAACCCGCCCTTGGTTGCTTCCAGATTGCTAATGGACTTGATGACAGTAGGAATTTTTTCTTGCCACTCGCATTTACTCCACTTAGCTCTTTCCTTGGCTATCAACTCAACAAGAGCGCTGTTGCAGGTTTGGTAAATCTTGTCCCTGGTAGCAGTACGCCAGGGGAACCGCCAGCCACGCAATTTGATTTCGCTTCGGTAAACGGCAGGTAACGGGTCAGATGCCATGATGCCTGGGTCTAGTAAAACCTGATTAAGCAAGTCTTCAACCGATTGAAATTTTGGTTTACTGGGTTTATTGTTCGATTGTTCGCTTTTATCGAACAAGTCCGCCGCCATAGTTGGTTTACATGAGGGGTTATCGGTTTGAAGCGAAGATCCTGATTTTGTTGACAACGAAGTGAGAGATTGGGAAATTGGTTCTTTTTCCTGGTTTAGTTGTTCTAAGTCAGTTTCTTCACACACATACAATTCTTGGGTAGGGGGTGTTTCTTGTATGTGTTTTTCTTTTAATTGTTTTTCTTTTAATTGTTTTTCTATATAAGGGGTGGATGATCCACCTATGGCTTGTCCATCGGTGGGCGACCCATCGGCGGGTGAACCACCGGTGGATGACCCACCTATGGACGACCCACCTACGGGCAATCCGCCTATGGGCAATCCGCCTATGGACAACCCACCTATGGATGAGTGATTGTCTCGAAATAACTTTGTATCGTCTTTGTTGGTAAAAATGTAATATTGCCAATCAAACTTACCATTGTTCGGGTTATGCTCTTGGACTCTCACTAAATAGTCATTTTGTTCGGCATTTTTGATAGCATTACGGATTTTGTCTCGTTTGTACCCTAAATGTTTTTCGATTACTGTAAAGCTAATATCAAAGTTTTCATCGTGAGAAGCTACCCAACAAATTAGCCGAAATGTTGAATCAGCAAGATTGTAATCGCGGATTAAACTGTTAGGAATTGCTGTCAACTGTTTTGAGGGTTTACCATTACGAAATCCCATATACTCCTCCTTTTAATAAGACTTGAGATTTGGAAAATATGATAAAGTTAAAGCGTAAAAGCATTCATCTTTTACCCCCAACGTGCGGTCGAAATGTGAGATTGATTCGTGTGCTTACGACTTTGTTAGTCTTTGGAACTTGATGCACGTGAGTAGATTGACAACCAGGATGCATCACAAGCAGACTACCGTGTTCTAGCCAAAAGTCAGTTGGTTTGCCACCGATGGGCTTGATTTGGAACTTCCTCTCCGAACCCAAGCTGATAGAAGCGATCGCGGGATTTAAGCCCATCGAAGCTTCACTATCGTTGTGCCAGCCGATAGAGTCTTGGCCACTCCTGTACTGATTGCCAATAACGATACGGAAGCTGTAGCCAGTGGTAGCGGTGATTCTGTCGCGTAACTTAGCCAGAGCATCTGTCCAAGGCAGTGGTTTGAGTAAAACGCTCTTGGAATACAGGTAATCACAGCCTTCGTCCCCGTAAATACATTCGAGGCGCGGAACGAGCATTGTTTTACCCAGCATCCTAATTTGGTTCTGCTGCCATTGCAGTTCTTGGCAATGTTGATAGAGTTCTGATGCTTCCTGTTTGGAAAGAAACTCTGGGTAGTAAGTGACTGGTAAAACAGCGGTTGCTTCGTCAAATAGTGTCATCTGTTTCATAAGTATTTACCATTAGCGATCGCCAAAACAATTTCTTCTGCCCGTTCTTGTGAAATAGCCTGTTCAGGATTCTTGTAAAATCCAACGATTTGAGATTTAGGACGCACGATAATGCGCTGTGTGGTTGTACGTTTGTCCCAAACGAAGCACGAGATGGTAATGTTATCGGTAGCCCAACGAGTACCACGTTTGTCCTTGCGAAAGCAAAAGCGGGGCAGAGTCAGTACAAGTGATGGGGGGTATTGCTGTAAGAAATCACCCCTGTCATCACAGGGTTCGAGAAAACTGGTTAACAAGAATGCGGCGACTCCCACACGCGCTTTATGGTAGGCATTCTTGATAATTGGTGCAGCAAACTCCGCGTATGGCGGATTTGTACAAATCCAATCGCAGTCTGGGAACTTCTCCCAGGACTCGGTTAAGGTTGCATCCAAATGGTAATCAGCCGATTTGTTCGGGTCGATGTCATTCGTCCAGATTCTATCGGTGTAGGGCCACACATTCAACAAAGATGCGATCGCCCGATGCCCTACGCAAGGCTCACCAATCACACCAGATAACGGAACATGACGCAGGAGTTCTGTGGTGAACCATGATGGTGACTCGTAAAAGTTCAAAGGATGTCTGCTGACAGTTTCATTAACAGCCGTCTTTGGGGTTAATAATGGTGTGACTGTCATGTTGCTTCCTCTTGAAAATCTACAGACTTTTGCTCGTTGACAATAGTTGCACTAATGGATTCAAAGTCAACTTGAAAGATGTTTAAATTTGGGGTGATTTCGCCACTGTTATATAAATCAACAATGTGCTGTTTAATTGTGTCTTTACAGAACATATCGGGGATATCAATATGTGCTTCTTGATAGATTTTTTGTACTACTTGAACGACAACTTTCATAAATTTCCCTCAAATTTAATTCGGCTCAAATTAGTTAAAGATTATGAGCAATTAAAATACAATGTTTTGTCTATTCCTCCTGTTTTAACTATGGAGCCATCGTCTAAAATCTCTCCTTCAACAACATTTAAGGAAACTTCAGTTGTTTTATCGGTAATAGAAGGAGATTGATTGATATAAGGAATAGCCTCTCTGTCTAGATAATCTTGACAAGAATTATATTTACCAACCCCGCTAACTAATGGATAGTGATAAAAAGGTTTATCGCCTTCAAGAACTAATATTGATGCTGAGTAAATTTTCATCTTTTATCTCTAACAACATTCATTAAAGTTATGGCTATTAACTGTTAACCAATGACTATCAAACAGTAACTACAGCTTTCTTAGAGAACGCCCCAGCAAGCTTTAGAGCCGCCGCAGGTTCGGGGTGTGCGAAAAACTCTTCAATCGCTGTCGTCAGCCCCGCAGTTACTACAGGGTCGTGGCAAGCATACACATAGATTTTTTGCTGAGTGCCTTGAACTATGCGCGTTTCTTGGCGATCGCCCAATTGAGGGTAAAATGTCCTCACCCATGTACCCAGATGCCCTCGGTAATGTGAACCACTGATAGGGACTTTTTTACCTAACTCACTTTCCGCGAAGTTGACCACGCCCAGCCAGCGTTCTTTTGAGGGAGTCAACATTTTCCGATTATGTTCAGCCAGAAGATTAGCGGCAAAGTCCTTTACTTGCTGTTCCATGTACGGGTTGAGTCTGCCACCAGTTAACTCGGCTAGAGTTTTCATCGCTTGGACAAGAGTATGCAATCGCTGTTCAACTGGGGGCAGGGCTGGTGCGGGGGGTTGCTCTTGTGGTTGAGTCGCGGGATTTGTCCAGCCCGTGATATCTTGCATCCAGGCACGAACGCCGATAGTTTTGAATGCTCGACAAATTAGCTTTGCTTGTTTGGTACAGTAACGCCCAGCTTCATAGCCGTAGTAGTCGAGGATGATAGCGATCGCAATGTCTGGGATGCCGTTGGTTCTCCATTCCTGAAGGTTCGCCGCATCAAAGCCATGCTCCATAAGCATTACAGCTAATTTTGATGGTTCCAGGTTCGCGCTTTCTAATGCTTTACCGATAGCTTTGTCGCTAACTCCAGCTAATCGTGCAGTAGCTTTCATGCTGGCTTTACTCTGTCCACTAGCGTCAACAGTAATCTCCTGCTTTATCTGTTCGATGGTTTGGGATACTTCGATTTGTGACATAGTTTTAGTTGTGTGATGAATACAAAGTTTTGTGTTGGAATTTAGACCTTCACCCGCACTAAATCTTCTTCTCGCACCAAAGAAAATCGATTAGTGGTCGATGATGCAAGAAAAGTAGGTGATGCTAACTCGACAAAATAAAACCAAGACTTTTCAATTAACTCAATCCCCAAAACTAGCCTTTGCTTTGTGCCGTGATTTGGAAAGCACAACAGAACGCGTTCGCCCAAAACGAAAGCGGGTTTTGTATTAGTTCTTTGTTGTATCTGCCCAGTACCGATGATTTGGTATTTTGTTACATAAATGAAGTCATCTTTGACCTCGATAACGTAATTCCAGCAATCGCTATACCACTGAACACCGCAACAATGCCCAAATGTTCGATTGGTTTTGAGGTAGACTTTTTCTAACAAGTTGACTTCAACAGGTGGGATTTGATTACCCCAAGGTGGTGAAAGAAACCAGCATTTTTCTAAATCAGTGATTTGCTCTGTCATGCTTTTCTTCCTAGTAAGTAATTAATGGCTATAAGGTTCTTGATTTTGGTCTAGCTCCCATTGCAGATAAACCAATGCAGTTTGAGCATCGGCAATGTTTAAATCAGGGCTATATCCTCTGTTGAGTAGTTCTTTGTATTTCGGGTGTTCGGTAATTTCATGAACTAAAGCTTGGGCTTGTTCGAGTAATTGGTAAAGATTGGGGCTAGACATTTCGATACCAAGCCGCGAACATAAATCCTCAACTTTAACGCCGATAGTCCCTGGTTCAATTTCTGTAGCTAGTTCTTCAAGTAAAGATTGAAAATTAGGGTGTTCGTCATTGATTTCAATCTCAATTAGATCTGCATTCTGTGTCAGAATGATTGCCCAATCTGGAAGTATTTGTGGAATAGTCTTGGCGTAAAGTTTCATAATTCGTTCCTGATTTTTGAGTAGTAAAAGTGAAGCTAAGCCAGAATTTTGATTGCAGACAATGTAGAAAAAAAGAGCCACTGCTGGAAGCACACGCAGCAGATACTGGTCTTGTACTGTCGAAGCTGTTATCTGTAGAATCAGCTATCGTTTGTGCTTTGAGTAATTACACTTAGCTATGGTTGCAAAATACTTTGAAAGTGCTGAATTGGGCTTTTTCCCCAAAACCACAAATCAGTGCTTATACTTACAGCAAGCGAATAGTCAAATTGAGAAAGTGGGCATAATTGCCCACTGTTTCCCTACGCTGCCACTAATTCTGGTTCTGGCTTATAAGCCCGTAACCATTGCCAATCTTGGGCGGTTAACTCCTCAAATGGGATATCCAGTAATTGTTCGCAGTCGTCTACTTGTGCATGAGTTGACTCTTCTACTTCCAACAGCGATTCCACCGCATCGAACACCGAGTCAGAATACTGCTGTTGACCCGAACAAGCCCTCTTCACCCACCAATTCCCGTCCGTGTATCCAACTTGTCCCAGCTTTATTCCGTTTTCGTAAATGCCATCGTCTAAGATTTCAAAACCGTACTTCTGGCACTCGTTGAAAATATGCTCCACAGTTCGGTCTTCGGTAGTACAAAGTTCATAGAATGGCTCTTGGACTGGCAGTATCCCTTGCTGATACTGCTGTTTAACGTAACTTTGGCATCGAGCAGGTGTAATGTCTCGGAAAATCTCAACTTTGTTTACCAGGACTCGCCAGTACAGGTTCTTATGATTCTCGTCATCGAAGCTAATACTGGCTATCAGTTCACCATTAACAAACGTTTCTTGGTCGTAGAAGGAGATTTCTGAAATTGTCGGTACTTCTGAAAACTGCACTGGTGCAGGTAAGGGTAACGGGAGTGTGCCGTCTTTATAATGCCAAGTGATGTAGCGGTAACACCATGCTTGTGTATTGTGGCGAAAAATCTCTACACCGTTCACCATGACTACCCAAGGCTGAGTGACGAACTCGCCGTTATCGTAGCTGATGTACGCGATTAGTTGTTTACCAGCAAAAATCTCGAAATGGTGGGGGTTGATTTGTTTGATTGCCAATTCTTCTGGTGCAACAGCTTGGGCTTGGTCTGCGATGTACTGCTCGAACTCGCCTTGGGCGATCTCTTGCTCATCTGTGGCAGCACAGGCGATTTTCTGGAGTTGGGCGGCTTGGTGAAAGGCGATCGCGCTAATCCACGCAGCCCTACGTCGTCTGTCTCGTACTTCGATGGTGCAGCCGATTTCGCTGTAGATGTGCTTTAGCTGGGCTAGGGATTTGGAGCGCAGCTGTTGTGCTGTGTAAATGGCATGAGTCATAATGAGTAGGTTCTTGAATAGGACTAGAGAGGCGCTTCAGATTACCAGTCCAGGCGCTTTCTCTATATCTATTAAATCAAGTTCACTTGTAGTTGTCAAGTTTGCTTGTAGTTGTATCTTGTAGTAGAATTTTGTATAGATGAGTTCGGAGCATCCATTTATGAAGTTAAGAGAGTCTCTGGGATTAACTCAGAGGCAAATTGCGGAGGCCGTAGGCGTCACAGATCAAACTGTTTCCAACTGGGAACGAGGAGTTTATTTGCCGCGACTAACTCCTATGCAAACAGCAAAATTATGTAAAATTACGCGACTGTCTATTGAAGAGCTTGCACAAGTGTTTGAGAAGTGAACCGAAATGTTTGTTGGTGAAACTGTTGATTTATTAGCTTTTTTATCATTTGTGCTCCCAGCAGCGATCGCCAAAACTATTCTTAACTAGCAACTTATGACTGCTTACCCTAACTTTGAGTGGAGAGATGGTAAAGCAGTTAAAGTGCTTGTTTTTAGTATTGTGTATAGCAAGTTGGCGGTTAGATAGCACACTTGAAATTTAGCTGTGATGGATTTTGAGCAAGCAGTATATTAATTAAGAGAGGTGGATTGATGAACACCCCACGCCATAAGCGCAAACAAGCCACCTCTGCTGCATCAAGCAATCCGAAACTACCCAACTCAGACATTACCCTTTCAGAAGACCCAGCTTCAGCAATCGTTGATGTTCCTGCTGTTGAAGTACCAGAACTGACCGCACAAGAACAGAGCGATCGCTTGCATTTGGAACGAAAGGTAGAACGGGCGTTTTTCGAGGCAGGAAAGGCTTTGGCAGAATTGCGGGATCGCAAACTGTACCGTTCTACTCATTCCAGTTTTGAGGAGTATTGCAAAGATAGATTCGGTTACAATCGTTCTCGTTCCTACCAGTTAATTGATGCAGCTATCGTTGTAGACAATCTGCATAAATGTCCACAAATTGTGGACATTTTACCGACAGCCGAGGGACAAGTTCGACCATTGACAAAGTTAAAAATTGAACAACAGCAGGAGGTTTGGCAGGCTGCGGTCGAAGAAGCTGGTGGTAAAGTCCCAACTGGCAGGATTGTCAAAGACGTGGTGCAACAAATTATACAACGCACCCAAGTCCCTAATACCTACCAAATTGGCGAGGTGTGCCAAATCCTTGCAAAGGACAACCCCGAACTCAGGGGGAAGGCTGGCTGCTGGGGGATAGTCAACCATGTAGGCGAATTCAGCTGCACTGTCAAAACCTGGAATGGGGGGTACACCGTTGGTTTGCAGCACCTGAAATCTTACAATTACCTGCCTGCTGAGTGTGAGCAGATGCGGGTGATTTGCGATCGCATCAATCGGGTGTATTCGAGTGCGCTGGAAGAATCTGTGCAGAAGTTTTTGGAGATGCTGGGGAAGCTGAATCGGGCTTATTTGACGGATTTGGAAGAGAAATTGTTGAGTGTTCTAGAGTCTGAGATAAAAGATTAATGCAACAATGCTTTCTGTAATCTATTGTGGTAGGGGTGTAATATTGGTACTGATTATCAAAGAAAGGGCGACGCTAGAACAGGTTGAGCAAATGCTGCAAACTTTGGGACTTTATATCAAAATAGCAGTAGACATAGAAAGAGGTATTTTAGCGGGGGGAGGGGAAAAGCACGCCTACTGTGAAGCAGCATTGCTCGAAGATGGTAGTAGACAGCGAGATATTTGGGGTGCAGACTGGATTCCATTAGACGTCTCCAAAATAGTAATATTCTGTGGTAAAAGAACATTATGATAAGTTTTTGACAC